>JACPFE010000302.1:0-8294 GCA_016183145.1 Deltaproteobacteria bacterium
ATGACCGGCTCCTTAACTCGCCTTGTCTTAACACCGCTATCCAAAACCTCCCGCCGCTAAACCCCAAAATCGCGTTGTCTTTGGACGGGGATCGTCTCCCTTCATACTTCCAGAAGATCAGGACCCGGCTATCCGTCGATTCAACTTAGCTTCAAACGACATATTCCATCACGACGTCTTGGCCGCCTGGCGAAAAGGATGACAATCGCGACAAACGCCTTGTGGATAGTGGTTCGACTTATCAGCGTGGCAGCCAGAACAAATCTCCCGCTTGTCCGCTCGCCACTGGTGGGGAACATGACAAGTCGTGCAGTCCGCGGCGGAGTGGGTCGCCTTAAGATGTAGCTCTGCGCGGTTTGGATGACATGAAGCGCAGGGCGTGACCGGCCTAAGGTACTGCTCTTTCAGATGACAAGTTGAGCATGGAAGAGTTGCCATGGGCGCGCCTGTGGGCTGCGCGTGACAGGTAGCGCACTCTCGCACCATGCCCCTTCCTCTCGTGTGACATTGATTACAGCTCAGCACCGCATGCTTTCCCAGCAGCGACCAGGGGTGCTCGAATTTCTCAGCCACCGCGACATCGGTGGGTTTTGGCACCGCGGTTTCCTGGCCGATGATCGTGTGGCAGAGCTGACAATCCTTGCTCAATACCTTGCCTTCCCGGCTCACATGGTTTCCTTCGTGGCAGCGAAAGCAACCCGGGTATAGGGTATGGCCAATGTTGTCCGGATGGGTGCGCCAGTCGACTTTCATCTCGGGAAAGATGTTGGTCTGATAAATTTTTTGCACCTCGGCGATCGCCTTCTTGATCGCTTCGCGCCGGGTTTTATGAATCTTCGGGTATTGCTTGACGTAGAAGCTATCGATCGCGGTGGCGATTCCTTCCCTGGCTCTTTCCTTGTCGGGGTAGGTTTGGCTCAATGCGTGCACGGCCTCTCTCTTGATATAGGGCAAGGTCGAATCGATGAGGCCGGTGAGAAGCGCCAAATCCATCGCGCCGTCCGGATCGCGGAAGATATGGCTCGGGCGGTTATGGCAGTCGATACAATCCATCCGGCGCAACTCGATCTTTTTCATCTGCTCGGGGGTGAGGGAAACCGAACGATCGAAATACTCAGTGATCCTTCCCTGGGTGTCTTTGATCCTCACCCAGGGAATCTTTTGCCGCTGCGGATCGGTGGCGCCGTACCACACCTCGTTGGCGATATTCATATGCCAGTGAATTCCCGCGGTGATCCCGGTGGTGGGGCTGCCTCCACCGATGCGCAGCAGGCTTCTAATTTGGCGCACGCTGTTCTTTTCGTCGTGGCTAAATCGGGTGATGACTTTGAGTTGGGCGCCGAAAAATTTTTCCGGCCAGTGACACTGTTCGCAGGTTTCTTGCGCCGGGCGCAGGCTATGCACCGGAGTCGTGATCGGACGAGAATATTTTTGAAACAGAACCGAATAAATCTGATACACCCCGGCCAACTTCGACCGCACGTACCAACCCGCCCCTGACCCGACGTGGCATTCGGCGCAGGTCACACGCGCATGGGGAGACTCGCGGTAGGCGACGGCTTCCGGTTCCATCACCGAATGGCAAAGCGCGCCGCAAAAGGTCACCGATTCGGTGAAGTGATACGCCTGGTAACTCAGCGTCGAAATGATGCCGAGGAGCAAGATCGATGACAAGATGACGAAGACAAAGATCGCGCGGGTTCTGGGAAGATTGAGATCGATGCGCGGGTAAGGCGGCACTTCCCCGCCTCTGGCGCGCCGCCTGCGCTCCCATAGCGCGCCGATCGGAACGAAAAAAAGGCCGAGCAGCAATAGCCCCGGGTAAATCATGTAAATGAGAATGCCGAGATAGGGGTTGCCCCTGCCCAAGGTCGCCTCGATTAAAAGCAGAAAGACGATTGAGAAAAGGCTGAACAGGCTCAAGCCGATGCCCACGAGACTCAAAGGATGGCGCGGCATTGATGTGAGAAGAAACCCTACCATAAAGCGTTACCCCGACCCTTCGACTCGATCCCCGGCCTTGGCCGGTGGCTCTTGCTCAGGATTCCGCCCCGCGGGCGTGCTGGACAATGTTGTGGGCTTGCCCACGGGGCTCCACTTTTCTGTCAGCAAAGAATAAATGATCAGCACGAAGAGCAGAATGCCGATCGAAACGGCGATGGTGCCGATGATTCGAGAAAAATTTTTCATCCAGCGCGGCGGCGCATCGGTTTTAAGCGCGTCCAAAAGCCCCTCCCGGCGCCGGCGCTCGTATTCGAGCGGTCTTTCTTGGCGAAATTCTTCCTCGCTCACACGACCGGTGAAGATGACCAGATCCATGGGGAATTTTTCCGGGCGCAGATGACTGTTAAAAAAGTGAATCGTGAATATGAACCCCATCGCCAGCAGCGCCTCCTCGCCATGTAACACCAGCGCGACGTTAAAGATCCAGCCCGGCAACAGGCGGGAGAAAAAATTATGAAACCATAGAACATAACCGGAACAGCCGATAATCCCCATGCCCCAGAAGACCGCCCAGTAGTCAAACTTCTCCCAGTAAGTAAAGCGGCCAAACGCCGGGCGCGGCCCCAAGCTCAAAAACCATTTGACATGCTGCCAGAACTCACGCCAATCATTTGGCTGTGGCACCAAAGAATCCGGTCCCCAGAAAACCCCGCGCTCTCTGCGGAGCAAAAAGCGGTGCGCGACTTCGCCCAGGTGCGCGAGAAAACAAAGGGTCAGAAGGATGGCAAAGGTCCGGTGAAAAAACCCCATGACGCCGAAGCCGCCCAAGGTGTGAGAAAGCCAGATCGCCCACCCGGCTTGGTTGTAGCGCAGCGGCATGCCGGTGCCCACCAGGCCAAGAAAGCTCAGCACCAAAAGGCCATGCTGAAATCGTTGTCCCAGGGAAAAACGAAAATAATAATCAGCCATTCTTCTCCCCTTCCCCGCGGCGGCCGGACGTAAATCTCTTTCTAACACTGGCAATCAGCGGTCGTGCCGCCCATAGGGCGGTATGCAGGCCAAAAAAGACGAAAACACCAAACAAGAGTCCAGTCATAAATCGAGCCGTAAAATAAAGCACAGGGTTGCGCGCATGGTCGGCGGGATCGGCGTGGGGATCATACTTGGCGAAATTAGCGTTGGCTAATGGATGGCAGCGCTGACAGGTGGCGACGATACGGTTCGCGTTGACCGACGAACGAGGGTCCGCTTTCGGCAGCACATCGTGGGAACCATGACAATCCGAACATCGAGCGACGCGGGTAAAACCCAAGGCCGTCACCTGGCCGTGAAAGGAATCCCGATACGTCCTAAGCGATTGTGCATGGCAGGTGCCGCACTCACGCACGATCTCCAATTTCCAGACGTCCAGATCGATGCGTTTGATTTCGTGCGCCGTATGGCAGTCGATACAAACTGGAGCCTCGGGTTTCTTCGCCGCGAAGCCTTTTCCATGAACGCTGTTTTCAAAAATCTTCAGCACTCCGGCATGACACTTGCCGCAAGTTTCCGGCACGCTCCTGCGGTTGACCGTCGATTGGGGATTCGCCTGCGGCAAGATCCGATGCGAGCCATGGCAACTGGTGCAGTTGGCCGCCACCAGCAGGCCGCTTTTCTCCAGCGCGCGTCCGTGAATCGAATCCATATAGAGCTTGTACGCATTGGCGACGGGTATGTTATGCTTTTTCGCCAATGCCGGATCGCCGTGGCAGGCGCCGCAGGTGTAGGGCAGTTGCAAGGGGTAGACTTTTGACTCGGGATGGGCCGCCTTCATGATGTCGTGCTTGCCATGACAGTCGCTGCAGGTCGCTGCGTCACGGTCGCCGTTGAGTTGCGCGCTGCCATGAACGCTCGTCTGGTAATCGGCGGCGGCTTGCCCATGGCATTGTGCGCACTGAACGGGTTTGAGATCCGCGGCGTGGGGAACCTGAGAAATATCGCTGTGACAGACCGTGCACGGCAACAGCGCATGCACGGACTGGGAAAAACGCTGCGGATCGACGGTCAAGGAGATTTTTTTCCCTCGGCGCTCATTTTCCAGACCGGGCACGGAATGACACGAGAGGCACACCTCGTTCGAAAGCGACTGCGAGCCAAAAACAACCGGGAGGGAAAAAACAACGGACAGGAAGAGAACCGACGCAACCAAGGTCAGACTCTTACAAAGACTGACGTGTGAATTTCCTTCTATTAAGGAGTTCATAAGTATCTATACGTTTACTGAAAGTGTCCAGAAGGCCGGCGCTGAAAGGGGACTGGCTCGTCATTCCCGCGAAAGCGGGAATCCAGTGGAGGGATAAAAGGAGACTGGATGCCCGCCTGCGCGGGCATGACGGAGAGAGGCCGGGTTACGCAACAGGAGCGGCAGAAATGCCCGCGGGGTGGACTCCAATGTCTACTTACTAGTGAACTCATTAATAACATAGTCATACAGCCAAGATTTCACTGGCCGTTGCCGAGCAGGGAAGCCTTCCGGCCACGACCCAGCCTGTCCGTACATGCAGACATGCAATGGAGCTACGCCGCGAGGGCTCTTGGCAGAATTATTTCGTTGGGCTCATCGTGTATCCCAGATAGGTCAACAGAATCGTGTACAGGATCAAGGCGATCCCAAACGCGGCGGGAAACCGGCTTGGCTGCCCCACCGCGGCTCGTCGGTCGACGAACGGCATGAGGATCAAAACGGCGCCGATAGCGCCGAAGCCGAGGACGCCCAAGAGCTCGCCCTCGATGCCCAATATATGGGCCGGCAAAAGCTTCAACGTTTGAAACATCGCCATGAAGTACCATTCCGGCTTGATGCCGATGGGCGCGGGCTGAAACGGATCAGCTTTTTTGCCTAGCTCAGCGGGATAATAGGCCGCCAGAGCTGCAAGCACGCCGAGGGCGCAAAGCCAGCCCACGAGGTCGCGAAGGAGAAAATTAGGCAAAAAGGGCATTACGCGCCTGGACCAGCCACGCCGCTCGACATCGGGGGGAACGCTCATGCCATGTTTTTGGACCATGAAGAGGTGCAGGCCAAGGATGACGGTGACGATCGCGGGAAGCACGGCCACATGAATCCCGTAAAATCGCGTCAGAGTCGCTCCCGTCACGTCCTCGCCGCCGCGCAGAAACCTGCGCAGAAACGATCCGATAATGGGCAGCACCCCGGGAATTTCTGTTCCTACTCGGGTGGCAAAGAAGGCAAGCTCGTTCCATGGGAGAAGATAGCCGGTAAAGCCGAACGCAAGCGCTAAGCCCAGCAACCCACCGCCCGAAAGCCAGGTGACTTCGCGCGGCCTCCGGTACGACCGGAGCATGAGCGCGCTGAACATATGAACAAACATGGCCAGGATCATCAGGTTGGCTGACCATGCATGAACCGAACGCACCAACCAACCAAACTGCACCTCGGTCATGAGAAACTGTATGGACTCATACGCTTCGGTGGCGCTCGGCCGATAGTACAGCAGCAGTAGGATCCCCGAGAGAACCTGAATCATGAAAAGGAACAAGGTCATGCCGCCGAAGTAGTACCAGATCGTATGCTGGTGCACCGGCACTTCTTTTTTCCTGGCAAGCTTTTCAAAATCCTTCAGCCCGATCCTCTCATCGAGCCAGTGCCACAATTTTCCGTGCTCCGGGCTGCGGTTTTCCATGTCCATGCCTAGCTCTTCTTGCTCACTACGATCTGATCTGCTCGAACGTTGACAGCATACTCCTCCAACGCTTTGGGAGGAGGACCCTCGATATTTTTCCCGTTCAAGTCAAAATGGCCGTTGTGACAAGCGCACCAAATATGGCTGATATCGCTGCGATATTGGACGATACAGGCTAGATGAGTACAGGCAGCGGAAAAAGCTTTGAGTTCACCTGCTTGGGTTTTGACCAAAATCCCCGGCTGGCTGCCAAAACGAAAAATCTGACCGCTGTTGGGTTTCACTTCTTTCGGCTTTAATGACAGCGTCACGGACCGCGCCGTTGATTCTGCAACCGGCGGCGGAGTCAGGTAGCGACTCAAGGGATAGAGAACGGAAAAAACAAAGGCCCCTGCGGTGGTACCGAGAAACCAGTTAAGAAAATTTCTCCGTTCAATAAATTGTTTCAGCATTCCTTCCGCCATGCTTTTCTCCTTATACCCCTTCCTTGTCGCTACCCTTCTGTGCGCTCTCCATCTGCCGTATCTTGAGCACCAAGCCGACGATCAAGGCCAGGATGATGACGGCTGACACAGCGAGCCATTTGCGCCGAAAGCCCAATTCTTCGAGAGCCTTCAGCCCCCCGGCATAAGCCTTTGCGCTCACCTGAAGCCCCGGATCAACCTCCTTTTTTAGCGTCACCACCGAGAAGGCATGGATGGCCGCGCGCGCTTTAATCAGCGCCGTCTTTGCCTCATTGAGGTCGAACTCGGGCTGGCTCACCTCCATGCCGGCATGCCCGGCCTTGAGCAAAATCGCATGAGCCTTATCGTACTCCTGCCGCAACGAGTCGATCATCGCGCGCATCGCAGCAGCGCTCTTCCCTCCCCGATCCTCCCCTGTGTGACATCGGGTACAGACGGCCTTGTCTTGCGTGCCAATCAGCTCATCGCTCGTCTCTAAGATCTGGTGGTTGTCGTGACAGGTGGCGCAGCCCGGGATCCCCATCTGAACGAAGACCTGCGAATGGCGGCTCTTGCTAAACAGCTCTCCGTTGACTGCATGGCACTGGCTGCACACATTACCCACCCATGAAATGCCCGGCGGCGCTGCCCCATGGTTGCCATGGCAATCGTTGCAGGTCGGCGCCGACAGGTCGCCTTTATTCGCCATCATCCTCCAATGCACGCTCTTCTTGTAATTCGCCAGCTGATCGGTAGGAATCTTATACGGCGCCATGTATTCGGCGTTGGCATGACACGACCCACAGGTATCGGCCACATGCAACGGATGAACGGAGGAGCGCGGGTCACTGGGTGCTTTGATGGAATGCGGCTTGTGACAACTGGCGCAGGTAGCGACCTTGGAATCCTTTTGTTCTTTTAGCCTCCGGCCATGGACCGATGTGTAATATTCCGTCACCTGATCCACCCGTAACGCCGGATTGTACTGCCGCATGAAACGGGCATCGGAATGGCAGCGGCCACAGACATCCACGATCTTGGTTCCCGTGGGTTTGCCGATGTATCCCTTGGCCGGGTTCATGGCGCTCATTTCCGTGTCCGGGGCATCGCCACCATGGCACGAGACGCAGCCAAAGCCTTTGACCGCGTGAATGTCGCCAACGAATTGCTTTGCCGGCTCGGCAAGCCGCCCATCGGGAAGGGCCTGGTGGCAGGCGGCGCAATTTTCTACTTGCTGCTGGCCAATTGCAGGTAGCGGCAAAAATAAAATGACCGCAATTCCCAGCCATAAAAAACCGCGTGATGTCGCTCTAATCACTCCCGCACCCCTCCGAAAGTTTGGAGATAAGCAACGAGGTCCCCCATTTCCTGTTCCGTGAAGGCAGGCCAGGTCACAGATTTCTCTCGCATCTTTTCGGCCATGCCGCTCGCGTGGTTCCACATCGCCGCGATCACGGTTACGGGCTGATCAAGCTCCTTGGCGCGCTCGAAATCAGGTCCCACATTGCCCCCTTTACCGCGTACGGAGTGGCACCTTAAACATCCCTTGCTGGCCACGAGTTCTTGCCCTCGGCGGGAATCGCCTGGTCTGGCAAAGTACTGGACCGAATAAAGATAACCGACGATATCAGCCATCTCTCCGGCATGAAGTTGAGGCAGGGGGATCCTTCTGTTGGCCATTTCCTTTGTCATAGCCGGGGCCTTATTCCACATGGCGGCCGCGAATTGAACCAGGCTCAGCTTAACAGCTCGTTGAGCGAGTTCGCCGCCAACCTGCCCTCCACGGCCTTTGACACTATGGCACTCAATACACCCTTTTTGCACGAAAAGCCTCTGGCCCTGATCGGGGCGACCGGGAAGAAGATAGAGCGGCTGTTGTTCACCCACAGGTGAAGCAGACTTAATAAACGCGATCAAGCTTTGTAATTCGGCTTGAGTGAAATTAGGCCGCTTGATACCCGCAGCGCGCATGGCCTCGGTCATGGATGGTCCATGATTCCACATCGCCGCGGCGAGGAATATGGGAGAGTTATACTGACCTAAGCTGTCGAGGCTCGGACCCGCTACGCCGCCGGTCCCACCCACCTGATGGCAAGTAACACAACGCTTGTCAGTAAACACCCGCCGCCCTTGCTTTGGGTCGCCGGCCCGCTCAAAATAATTTACTGTGTAAAGGAAAGCGATCAAATCACCCGTCTCGCTGGGGCTTAGGTGAGGGCGAGCGATC
>JACPFE010000302.1:8320-19990 GCA_016183145.1 Deltaproteobacteria bacterium
CGATCCCAAGTTTGCGCATTTGCTCGGCCATCTTAGGAAGGTGGTTCCACATCGCCGCGGCAAGATTATAGAACGATCGCGATTCCGGTCTACGCGCGAGATCGGGCCCTAACTGGCCCCCGACACCAAAAATCGCATGACATTTCGAACATCCCTTGTCTCCGAAGATCCTCGATCCCGCGAGCGGATCCTGGGTTGGACTAAAGAGCGGTTGAGCCACCGCTTGCCCCAGATGCCAAAGGAGAACGGCCACGATCGCAAAAATTAATTTTAGGGTCTGAGTCTTCATGACACTACACCCCCAAAGCGCCCCTGCCGCGCCCAACTGCAAGATTACAACTCGGGAAAAACCCCGATCCCCTCTTGTTGTCACGTCAGCGGTTGGATAGTCATAGTACGGCGGGTCTGCACAGTGAAAATCGGTACAAATGAAATGAAACGATCACGGGCCGATCCAGCCAAGGCTTGCTTTAATCCCGTCCGCTGTGAGGCCCCGTCCTTGAAGAGTTCTGCCCTGCAAAAAATCCGCGACTTCGTTCTGCGCCGCACCACACATCCGGTACTCGTGACGCGCACGTCCTTTGTCACTTTCTCTTCACCTCAGATCCCTTGGCCGCGACCGGCTTACTTGGTCCGTTTCGGATTGAGAGCAAATAGGCGATGAGGTCAGCCATCTCGCCCCCCTTGAGGACCGGCCATTCCACGGACTCCTCTAACATTCTCTGCTCCATCGTACTGGCATGGTTCCACATCTCCGTAACGACCTCCAGCGGTGTTTGGAGCTTCTCAATTTTTGCGAGATCTGGTCCCGAAGTTCCGACAACCCCATGCAACTCGTGACACCTAGCGCAACGCTTTTCACGGTACACGACCCGTCCCCTCTCGACATTACCGGGCTTGTCGAGGAACTGTAAGAAGTACAGATAACTGATGAGGTCAGCAGTGTCCGCATTGCTGAGAACGGGTACGGCGATTCCCCGCTCAGCCATTTTCGCCCACATCTTCGGCCCGTGATTCCACATGATCCCGGCGATTTGCATGAGGCTCCCTTTAAGAATAGCTCTAAGATCCGGACCGACTCCCTTGCCATGATCCTTAACCGGATGGCACTCGGCGCACCGTTTCTCGCGAAACACTTTCTCCCCTTGCTGAGGATTTCCCGGCTGAATGTAGACCCGTTCGACTCCGCCACCCACACTGCGAATGTAAGCCATAAGGTTAGAGATATCGTTGCCCTGCATAACAGTGCGGGGCACCCCCATTCTATTCATCGTATGGGCCATAGCCTGACCTCGGTTCCAAAGAGCGGCTGTGAGATATATCGGCGAGGCATATTGGCTGTACTTATCTAGCGCGGCGCCGATTCGACCCCCTTTCCCCCCCAGCGAGTGGCAGACGTCACACCGTTTTTCGCTAAAAAGGCGCGCTCCGACTTCGGGGTCTCCAACGGGATCGAGCGACCCGAGGTAGTAAAGGAACGCTAACAGATTGGCCATCTCTGCAGGCTCAAATTTCGGCCGCGTCGTCCTTCGCTCCTGAAAGACGTGTTCCATACCGGGCGAATGGTTCCACATCGCTCCGGCAATATCGAGGAGGGGACGGTTCAGAATTTGCTGCCCCAAATCAGGTCCCAGGACCCCACCGGTTCCGTGAATCGAATGACAACGCAGGCACCCCTTCTCCGCAAACAGCCGGCTTCCAGCCAGCGGGTTTGCGGGCAGCAGTGGCGCGGGTGACCAATCCGCACCCAAAGCCAAATCGGGCGCATAAACGCCCGCAGTCAGTAAGAACACGCCGATTGAAACAAGCAGCCTAGCCTTCATTCTTCCCTCTGATGCGTCAGCAGTCCCCAAAAGACATAGAGAACGACACCTAACAAGACCAGAAACACAGGAATCGCCACAAGAGAGATGCCGATCGAAGCGGATGGCACATCCCCGAGCCACCACGCGGTGCGGATCAGGTGTATGATCCAGATTATGAGTCCGCCCACGAAGAGAACGAAAACCCCGGCAATTGCCCATTGCAAATTTTTCACCATGCGATCCCAATCTGAACGTTCCCGTTCCACGTCACCTTCCTCTTGTTGAAACCGCTAATATGTTTGCTTCCGCCTCGTCCGGCAAGTAGGTCAGGAGCCGCTCTTCTACCTCCTTGAGTCCAGTTTCTCTTCCCTCTTGGATCTCCCAGATCGAGATGATCGGAAACAGCTTGGTGAAGAGAAGGTAAAAAAGAGCGAACAGAGCGAAGCTCCCAGCCATCAATCCCCACTCGACCCACGTGGGCGAGTAAACCCCTTCCGGGAACGGCACGCGCGGAAATGACAGCGTCGGGACAACGATGATGAAACGCTCAAGCCACATCCCGACGGTGACCGACAGGGAGGCGATGAGAACCTTTCCAACCGTGCGCTGGCTAAGCCTCGCTAAGCAAGCAATCGGAATGACGAAGTTGCACAGCACCATCGCCCAAAAGAAAGGCCAAAAGGGGCCGATAAACTTCGCCCAGAAAACCTTCATCTCCTCCGGCTCCGCTCCGTAATAGCCCGTCAAGTACTCGGAGAAGGTAAAGTAAAACCAGAGCAGCGCCATGATCAGCAGGAGCTGGCCGAGATAGCGAAAATGGATCGGCTTCAAGTAGGGCTCAAGCCCGTAAGCCTTCCTGAAAACAATCATCGCCACAATCAGAGCCGCGATGCCGGAGAAAATCGCTCCGACGACGAAGTAGGGGCCGAAGATGGTCGAGTGCCACATGGGCTGGAGCGTCATGGAGAAAACGAAGGATACTACGGAGTGGACGGATACGGCGATGGGAATAACTAGCACAGCCATGATGGCGATGGCGCGATTGAGAATTCGTTGTTGGTGCTCCGTCCCGGTCCACCCCAGAGCCAAAACGCTGTAGAAGAGTTTTCGTTTTTTCAGCCGGTCCCTAAGCACGGCAATGTCAGGAATCATCGGCAGGTAGAGGTAAACGACGCTAGCCGTCAGATAAGCGCTGATGCTAGTTGCGTCCCAGAGCAAAGGCGACTGATAGCGGCCGTAACGAATGACGTTCATCATCCGGTCGGGCCGGCCCAAATCGATCAATATCTGGCCGGCGCCGATAAAGAGGACCATCACGGTAATGACTTCGGCCATCCGAGTAATGGGGCGGCGCCACTCCGCCTTAGACAGGCGCAGGATCGCGGAGATCAAGGTTCCCGCGTGGCTGATGCCGATGAAGAAGACAAAGTTGGTAACGTAAAAGCCCCAACTGACGGGCTGTTGAAGCCCAGTGACTCCTAGCCCTTGATGAAACTGGACCGCATAGGCGATCGCGCCCCACAGGATAAAAACCGCCAGGCCCGCCACGGCCCAATAGAAGCCCGGCCCCGTTTGCGCGATGGGGGCGAGAAGAATCTCTTCATGAACGTCCTTGTGCTCAACCACCGCCTTCTCCCTCTGTCAAATAGATCACTTTGGGTTTGGTCCCTAGCTCTTCTTGCAATTTGAAAGCGCGCGGGCTGCGGGCGAGCTTTGACACTTCGCTGCCCGGATCGGCGAGGTCGCCGAAGATAATCGCTTGCGCCGGGCAGGCCTGGGCACAAGCCGTGTTATACTCCCCCGGCTCGATTTCGCGTTTCTCCGCGTGCGCTCGCTCGCGCGCTTTCTGCAGGCGGTGGTGACAGAAGGTGCACTTCTCCACCACGCCTTTCTCTCGCACCGAGACGTCCGGGTTTTGCCCAGGTTTCTCCTTTTGGTACGTATACCAGTTGAAGTATTTCGCATTGTACGGGCACGCTGCCATACAGAACCGGCAACCGATGCAGCGATTGTAGATCTGGGCGATAATGCCTTCCGGATTTCGGTAGGTAGCGTAGACCGGACAAACCTTGGTGCACGGTGGATCATCGCATTGAAGGCAGGGTCGCGGGATGAACCGCATCTTTTCACTGTGGTGCTCTTCGTCCGTTTCCGTCAGCACCTGCATCCAACTGATGATACGTCCTCTCTCGGCTTCCTTCTGCCCGACGGCGGGAACGTTATTTTCAGCCTTGCACGCCATCACGCAGGCCTGGCACCCGGTGCAGCGATCCAGATCGATGACCATCCCCCAAAGTGCCACGGTTTATTTCTCCTCCAATGCAAATTGCAGAATGTAAATTGAAAAATGCAAAATGACCGCGTGAACGGTCACCCTGAGCAACGCGAAGGGTCTAGATTCTTCGCTTCGCTCAGAATGACATTCGTCACTTCTGCCTTTTCCATTTTGCAATGTTGCCTTCATCACGCCCTCCTGATCCTGACTCGCGTGGTGTTGAAAAGGCCGAAGCCTCTGAAGATGTCCGGTTCGTTGGCGATCAGATCGTTAGGGTTAGGGTTTTCTCCCCTACCCATAAGAGGGATGTGAACAACATTGCGACGGGTCCCGGTATAGAACTTCGCTCGAACTCTGATCCGCCCTTTTTCTGACTCCACCCACACCCAATCCTCCTCTTGGATGCCAAGGGTAGCAGCGGTTTCGGGATGCACTTCTACCCAGCTCTCCCAAGAAGCCCGGACATGGACTGCAGGTTGCTCAAGGAGCCATGGCTGGTTTCCACCACCTCCCACGGGTCGGCTGAGGAGGCGATAGGTATTGAGCCGAAGGGGGAACTGGTCATTTTCCTCGGTCGGAGGGGTCGTAACCGCAGGGAGGTAAAGCAGGTCACCGCGCTGCTCCACGCCGAGCGTTTTCATAAACCGACCGTCCTTCCCTTCCTTTTTTGCCGCTTCATTCACCAACCGCTTGAATGCGCTTGAATAGAATTCGAATTTTCCGGACGCTGTCTTGAGCAGAGCCTTTGAGCTTTCCGGAAAACCTGTGGGGTCCCACCATGCGCCGCGCTGGACTAAGGCATTCCAGAAGGCATCGTAGTCCTGGAATTCAGGCACCCAATATCCCTGGCGTTCCAATACCTTTCGAAGTGACTCTTCCTCTGAGGTCGTGGAGACTACATACCCGCGCTTCGCCGCATACAATCCGTGAACTCCCTGATGGAGCACATCTTCAAACTTCTTCCAGGGGAAGCTTTCAGCGACGGTCCCTCCCTGGGTCTTGGTGATTTGCAGTACCACATCGGCTGTGTTGCGGGTCTGATGCAGCGGGGAGGTCGCGGGCCGCGCCACGCTAAAGCTGGTGAACCCTGCGAGATGCGTTACTGGGTCATCCTGCCAACGCTCAAGATAGGTGTGGTCTGGAAGAATGAGATCGGCCATCGCGCTCGAGTCGTCGAGAAAAGGGGAAAAGCTCACAATGAAGGGGATTTTCTTCATCGCGCTTCTCAAGGCCTGTTTCGCTGGATGATTGGCCAGCGGATTGGTGGCGAAAAGGAAGAGCATATTAACAGGATAAGGAGTCCCGTTCATGATTCGCTCAGGTAGGAGCTGGGTTGTGTCGGAGACCAGGAGATATTGCTCTCGTCCTGCCCCGTCGATTCTAGGCTGAGCTAGTCCACGATTCGCCGCCTCGTCCCGCCGAATTGGCGGGAGTGAAGCCAGCGGCAGATCACCTTGAATTCGAAGCCCTCCCAGCACACCGATATTTCCTACGAGCGCATTGAGGCTATGAATAGCCATCCGAGTATGGAGGTCATCGGGCCCGTAGGCCGGTCCTCGTTCGCCGATAACAACTGCCGGCTTAATCGTAGCAAGAGAGCGGGCTATCTCTATAATGCTTTTTACCGGAACCCCGGTCGCTGCAGAGACAGCAACGAGACTGTAATCCCTCAAGACCAGGTTCTTGAACCCCATGTGCGGCTGTCGAGAATCGTCCACCCAATCCTCAAAACCGAAGGTCTGCTTTTCCACGAAGTCGCGGTCATAAAGTCCCTCCCGAATCATCGCGTTAGCGATGCCGAGCGCTAGCATACCGTCGGTTCCCGGAACGATCGGAATCCACCGGTCCGCTTTGATCGCCGTCGGCGAACGTCTCGGGTCGACTTGGATAAACCACCCTCGAGGCCGTTCGCTGCTGCGGCGTAACTGCGCAAACGCTTGAGCGGCGTGCACCGGACCAAGCCAGGCTTCAAGCAAGCTCGCACCGAATGAGAGAATCAATTGGGCTTTACTTAGGTCATAGCTTAGCGGACTCGTCACTCCCTGCATGAGATAATGGGCGAGCGCGGGTTTCTCCGGGGAAAAGCACCGGACACGTACATAGTTGGGAGTCCCATAAGCCTCTGCAAACCTCCTCCATAAGTTATCCCGATAACCTCGATATTGCCCTCCTAGTATGAGGACGGTGTGAGACAGGCCCTTAGACCGGAGCTCGGACAAACGAGAGGTTACCATTGAAAGCGCCTTGTCCCACTCGATGGGTTGAAACTGCCCCCGCTCTTTCGCGCGCACCATCGGGCCCTTGAGACGCGTGTTGTCGTAAAGAATCTGCAGCCCCCCAAAAGCCTTGGGACAAACCGATCCACGATTGATCGGATGATAAGGATTTCCCGCGATGCCGGTGACTTCACCATCGTGCGTACGCACCATGAGACCGCAGCCGCCGGGGCATTGCTGGCAAATCGATGGAACCATCACCTCCTCGGGCGTGGCCCACCGCTCGATATCCTGGGCCGCCAGGCCGACTTTGGACGAGAGTTGTCCTTTCGCGACGACAGCCGCTCCGGCGGTTCCGCCTAGCACTTGGAGAAAGGTACGCCGAGTAAATCGCATTGTTCCCTCACCGGTGACAGGTGTTGCAGTCGTTCAACAGGCTGCGCGCCGCTTTGGGATGCGCCTGTGCCGTCGTTGCCTTCGCCATCACGGCCTTCTCCCGGCTCTCATGGCAGGCGATGCAATCATTCATGTCGAGAGTTTTAAGCGGCGTGGCCGGAGGCTTGGTCAGAGTCTCCATCGGCCCGTGACAGCTCTGGCAGTTTATTTTTGCGACGACGACATGCGGGCGATGCGGAAAAAACACGTGGGACGGCAGACGCCACACTCGCTGCCACGGAATTTCCCGTCCCTTTTCTCCATAGGAGCGCAGTTTTTTTATTTCCGCGCTTTTGGTGTCTCCGCCGGCGTGACAGGCCATACACAGGGACGTCGGCGGCCGCCCCGCCACCGCGCCTTTTTCCGCGCGCTGATGGCAACCGGCGCAGGGCAGTTTGAGATCCAGATGGGTCTTGTGTGGAAATGCAATGGGCTGGGAGACGCCGCCGCTCACCCAACCCGCCGAGTAAGCCCAGGTCAGTATTCCCAACCCAACCACCACGATTAGAACGACCCTTTTCACTCCCACGCTAAGCGCGCTCCTTCTTTGCAACCAGCGATTTTGCCGTTCGAATCCGCAAGACGCATGCCATCAAATTTGTTCAGTTTTTATTGAACAAACTGGTTGTTTTTTCTTGAGACTTAGAAAAAATCTCGGTCGCAATCGCGCAATTGCGAAACACGAAATTCATTGACTTGGAACTAAAAAAACCAGCGCGAATTTAACCGCGGTGAGAGGAAAAAAACGCCTCTTCAGTCGTGACACCGAAGAGGCGTCGACGGACACCCGCTTTCGATTACTTTGCGGGTTTATTTGGCAAGACTACGTATGTAAGCGACAATGTCCCAAACTTCCTGGTCGGAGAATTTCTTGCCGGACCCCGGCATGATCGGAGATTTTTTTTGCGACGCGCCGCCGTCCTTGATGATATCAAACAGATACTTGTCGCTGAGAGCTTTCATCGCCTTGCCGTTGGTGTGGTCCTGCGGCTTCGGATTCAACGCCGCCGCCGCCGCTCCGTCGCCTTTCCCCGTCGCGCCGTGGCAGCCGACGCAATTCGCGTCGTATTTTAGCTTGCCGGCCTTTGCGTCTCCCTTCGACTGAGCGAAGCCTAAACCGGGGGCGAACAAAATTAACACCAAACCAAAACTAACCAACAATCGAGATTTCATCTTCCGTGTTTCCTTTCTGTTGAGTTTAGTGGTTTTTCTTTTCCTTGGGGCTTCACTTTTTCTTGAAACTTTTAAGATACTCCACAATGTCGGTGATCTGCTCCTCGGTTAAAGTTGTCTTCCATTCCGGCATGTAAGGAGAACCATGAAAGGTTTTTGCCGCGCCCTCGAAGATAGTCTGTTTGATCTGCTGCTCGTGTCCCACAACGACGAAATCTTTGGAAGTAAAGTCGCGCGGCTTCACTCCCGTGAGATTTTTTGCCGCGGGTCCTCTGCCATCGCCTTTCGCTCCATGACAAGCAGAGCAGAAGGTGTCGTAGATATCTTTGCCGGCCGAAATGCTCGCACGTTTGCCCGGCACCGATAAACTACGCATATAGGCGATGGCATCCTGCAGAGGCTCCTTCTTCAAAACATCCCCAATCACCATGGTTCTGTGGCTGGGGCCTGTTTGACTCTTCGTGTCGATGAGGCCCGAGACGATTTCCTGGTCGGTTTTTTTTCCGAAAACACGCGGATCGGTGAGATCGGGTGGAGGATAAGCCAGGTACCTAGCGGCGGGCCCGTCCCCTCGACCATAGTTTCCGTGGCATGTCCAGCACAGGCTTTTATAAACTTCCTCGCCCCGTTGGACGTTAGCCTTGGACTTCACCTGAGCGGCGCCGGCGCCCATCACCACTAGAGAGAGGCCCAAAAACATCAAGACGCAGGATTTCATTTTTCACCTCCCTGGAGGCGCCGCAGATAGATGACGATTTCCCACCTTTCACGGGGCTGCAGGGCATCTCTCTGCCCGGGCATCAAAGGGCCGCCATCGGCTATCGTCTGGTAAAGAAACCCATCCGGCCGAACACGAAAAACGTCAAGCGTAAGATCCGGCGGGGGAACGAACTTAGCCGCGACCGGGCCTCCTCCTTTGCCGTCAGCCCCGTGGCAAAGGGTACAGTAAATCTCGTAGAGCTTTTTTCCGCTTTCCACTGCGGCCGGGTTGGGTTCGATAGGGTTACGGAGTCTCTTTCCCGCCTCGACCCGGTCCATGGGAAATTCTTTTCCTTGCCGGGGGATGGAATTCTGGGGCAGAGGACGTGGCGCCTCCTGCGGCTTAACGGAAGGTTGTTTGACCATATCCTTACGCCAAAACCAGCCATAAACCGGGCTAACACCGATGAGCATATAGGCGATGCCAATCAACAGCCCTCGTCGCCAAACTCTTGAAAGCCCGCATACGGGAAAACGATTCGCTGTTCGAAAAATTTTTATTGCCATTACACAATACCCATCGTCATTCAGCGATTTAGACTTTGACGGCTCTCTCTCCTCCACCTTTAATCTCCAAGACTGCAGACTGTGCCCCAGAAGGCGCAAACGGGACGATCGGAAACCTTCCTAAGAAGAACAAGTAACTTAAGCCGAACGCCCCAAAGAAACCCGCGGTCACGCCAATTTCAACCCATCCGAGAGGGATAGAGTCGCTATGCCATAGAGACGGCACAATCAAAACATACCGCTCCAGCCAAAGCCCCGATGCGATCAAAACGCCCACGGCGAAAACCATCTTAGGGACGCGCTTCGCCTGTTGGCTCAAAAAGATCACAAAAGGAATAAAAACGCTCAAAGCTAAAACACTCCAGGAGAAAATCGCCCACGGCATGGTCCAGACCCGAAGAATGATGAATTGGGTCTCTTCCGGAAGATTCCCGTACCAAATCACGACGTACTGGGACCAGATCATCGCCACGTAAGTCAGGTCGAATCCTAGAAGCAACCGTCCAAGGTCTGAAAGCTGAGACGGAGTCACGGCCGAAGGAGCGAGTCGGCCCTGTACCAGAACGCACGCCACTGCAAGACCCGCAAGACCGAGGTAAAAGGTGCTGATGAAATAATAGCCGCCGAAGAGAGAGCTATACCAAAAAGGATCGAGCGACATGATTAAGTCAAAAGCCATAAACGTATAGGTCACGGAATAAGCCAGGAGGACCCCTGCGGCCAGGACATCCATCCCGCGTTGGCAGCGCTGACTTTCTACCTCCTCTCCCTGCCACCCATCCGTGATCCACTCGTAAAGCCAGCGGCGGGGTCGAAGTTTGCGCTCCTGGGCCCAACCGACCTCCAATCGAACCGAGTAGTACACTAAGAAGAGGCTCAAAACCGTCATCAGTCCGAGCCCCAGCCCGCCTCTGACGAAGATAAACCGGGGATCAAACCAAGCGCCGCGGGCCGGGTTCAGATCCCGCGCAGGAGAAAGAAAGCTGTCGAGCGTAAAATAGAGCGGCAAGAACAGCGCGAAACTTACCGGAAGAAATGCCACCATCCCCTCGCCACACCGGCGCACCGATGGTCCCCACTTGCCTCCCACGACGTGGTAGATGGCGGCGAACACCACCGCGCCCTGCGCCATCCCGCCCCAGAAAAGAAAGTTGATCAAGTAAGCCTGCCAACCTCGAAGTGGGTCTAGCCGCAGAGCGAGAAAAAAGATCAGCACACCGAAGCCCAGCAGTGCGCCGAGATTCCGCCTCCACCTCGGCGATACTTGAGGAAGTGACGCCCAGCTCTTCTCGCGCTCCTGTTCCAAAACCATCACCTCAGACTTTATGATTCGCTCTCTTGCCCCGCGCGGAGAATCTCCTCCGCGCCGGCGTTTTTAAGTAACGAAGTCACCGTTTCGTAATCCTTGTCCGCGCAACGGACCCAAAGACCGAACTGATCTTCGGAAAAGCGCGGATGATACGCCGGTTCGATGCCGACCATCGGCAAGCGTGCATTGAGCAGCATCCCTCCCAGAGTCAGGAGTCCGCCAAACAGAATCGTCAGCTCAAAGACAATGATTAAAAACGGTGGGATCGAAACAATGGGTTTCCCTCCCGTGATCAAAGGGTAATACAACGAGGTGGCAATCGTCAGTATGAAACCGGTCAGACATCCAAGCAAACAGCCCGCCAGTGTAAAATAGCGTACCGGGCTAACCGGTTTTTCTAGCGCTTCGTCAATGGCATGATGCGGAACCGGAGAAAGGGCTTGGAGTTCTCGATAGCCCGCCGCGTGCAGTTGCTCGATGGCTTCAAGTAGACTGTCGACGAAACGGAAACTTCCCACAAGACCGGCAACGGAATCAGCCATACTATTTGTCTCCGTCCCGGCCCTTCGTCGGAGGCGGCAACTCCTCTTTAACCTCGACAATGGAAATTACGGGCAAAAACTTTATGAACAGGAGAAACCAGAGAAAAAACCACGCGAAGCTGCCAAGTGTTATGCTGATGTCTACCCACCTCGGATAGTAAGGTCCCCATGAGTACGGGTCATACTCATGCGCCAAGCCGGTTACGATGATCACAAATCGTTCCATCCACATCCCGATATTGATCAAGATAGCGATGATAAAAAGCCACGGGGTGCTGGTTCGTATCCGTTTGGCGAAGAAGAGGAGCGGCACCAGTGAGTTACACAAAATCATGATCCAGAAGGGAATGGCATACTCTCCTGTCACTTGATAGGTGAAGCGTTGCCACTCGGGAACGTTATTGCTGTACCACGCGATGTAGGTCTCCACGGCATAGGCGTAGCCGACGATCAGTCCCGTGAGGATGATCAGTTTAGCCAGGTTCTCCAGGTGATCTTGGGTTAGATAAGCATCCAGACGAAAAATTCGCCTTAACGGGATCAATAGGGCGATCACCATGGCCAAACCCGAATGGATGGCGCCGGCCACGAAGTAAGGGGCGAAGATCGTGCTGTGCCAACCCGGGACAATGGTTTGGGCGAAGTCCCA
>JACPFE010000329.1 GCA_016183145.1 Deltaproteobacteria bacterium
CCGCGCTCTTGTCTTGCCCCTCGATGGCGCCCAAAACTTCCGACTGCTTGAAAAAGGAAGACATCTCCTTAATGCCGTTTCTTAGATGCTCCAATTGGTCCTTGAGGTCGACAACCTCCCTTGACCGATTTGTCAGAAGCTTCTCTTTGTTTTTTAGCTGATATTCCACCTCGTGAATCTGGGCACTATTGTTCTCTTCCAGACTCTTAATGGTGGCGTCCCTTGCGCGCACGATCTCGTCGGTCTCCTTGAGCTTGGCTTCCAGTGCGGCGATCCGGGCGTTGAAACTTTCTTCGGTCTTTTGGCTGGCGAGTTCCTTGCTGCGGATGGCGTCCTCGGTCTCTCTAAGCTTGGCCTCCAGCACAGCGACGTTTGTCTTGAGATCATCGATGACCTGCTCGGCGTGCTGAGCCTCGCTCGCAACCAGCGCCATCGAAGCGTTATTACCCTTAACCAGGCCAGACGGCGTGGAACTGGTTTTGCTCCGTTGCAATGTCTCCTGCACTACTTCCTTAAGGGAATCATACACTTTCATATTTCCTCCTAAGTATTTGCGTTCTTGTCGCCTATGGAGTTGCCAGGTGCCAGCGATCTAATCGCGAATTCCATACCACTTATACAAGGTAAGGTAAAGGGAGTTTTTTGGTCAAAGAGTGCCGTTCGTTTTGACCCGTGGGCCTTGCGCAAGACGGAATAGGTTGCCATTTGGCACCGCGCTTTGTAAAAGCAGTAGGAGAAGAAAGGTGAACCGACTTTGGGGGAGGTGCCATGGAAAACGGCAAGGAATTGATTCGCACCTATTGTCCGATGAGCAAGTCGCGCTGCGGCGTGATCGCCACGGTGGAGAACGGCAAGTTCGTCCGCCTCGAACCCGATCCCGATCACCCCAATCGCGGCATCTGCGTCAAGGGCCAGTCGGCGCCGCAGATGGTGTACGATCCCCTGCGCTTGAAATATCCGATGCGCCGCACCCGTCCCAAGTCCGAGGATGATCCCGGTTGGGCGCGCGTCGGTTGGGATGAGGCGCTGAGCGAGATCGCGGAGCGTTTGCAAGCGCTCAAGGCAGGCTACGGTCCCGAGTCGGTTTTCTTTTACCGCGGCGCCGCCGGCGGCAGCTCATCGCAGGAATACGAAGCGTTCATGATTCGCTTCGCGAGCGTCTTCGGCAGCCCCAACACGGTTTCCACCGGCCACATCTGCAACTGGCACAAGGACTCCGGCTCGCTTTACACCTACGGCGGCGGCATTCCCGCTCCTGATTTCGAAAACACCGCCTGCATCCTTCTCTGGGGACATAATCCCCATGCTTCCTGGCCGACACAAGCGATGCGGATCTCGAAGGCGGTCAATCGGGGCGCCAAGTTGATCGTCATCGATCCGCGACCGATCCCGTTGACGAAGAAGGCGGCGCTCTGGTTGCCGGTTAGGCCGGGCAGCGATGGACTGCTCGCCATGAGTTTTCTCTATGTCATGCTGGAGGAGAAACTTTACGACGAGAAATTTTTGCTCCAGTGGACCAACGGCGGGTTGCTGATCGACGCTGAAACCGGCCGCGCGTTGACCGATGACACTTTGTCACCGGCGGGAAAGCCCGGTCAGTTCGTGATTTGGGACGGGGAGAGCGGCAAGCCTTCGCTTTACGACCCGGAGACTCCCGCCGACCATGCCTATGCGCATGCCGCTTTTAGCGGGCGCCACCGCGTGCGTCTTGCCGACGGGCGGGAGGTGGAAGCGCGGCCGGCCTTCGATCTTTTTAAGGAACGAGTGAAAGATTATGCGCCGGAGAAGACCGCGCCGCGCACGGGCATCGCGCCCAAGGTCGTGCGCGAAACCGTGCGGTTCTTCACCGCCACGCAACCGAACTGCTACTATACCTACAACGGCATCGAGCAACATGCCGACTCGATGCAGATCAACCGCGCGGTCTGTCTCTTCTATGCCTTGACCGGCTATCTCGACCGGCGCGGCGGCAACGTGCGTTTCCCCAAGCCTGCGGTCAACGACGTGGAGGGACGGAAGCTGCTTTCTGCCGAACAGACAAACAAGCGCCTCGGCTACGCCGAGAGACCGCTGGGCCCGACTCACACCGGCAAGGTGCAGGCCTATGAGGTGTACAAGGCGATTCTTACGGAAAAGCCTTACCCCGTGCGCGGCTTTTTGAGCTTCGGCGGCGACATTATCCTATCCAACGGCGACACGGAGACGGGGCGGCGCGCGCTGCAGGCGCTCGATCTCTACGTGCAGACGGAATTTTACGAAACACCGGCGGCGCGCTATGCCGATTTTCTCCTGCCGGCTTCAACGCCATGGGAGTCCTGGAATCTCAGAACTACCTTCGAACAAGGAGCCGAGACCAGCGCCTATATGCAGTACCGTTCTCAGGTGATTGCGCCCGAGCACGAGTCGCGGCCGGATCTGGAGATTATTTTCGACCTCGCCCTGCGTATGGGCTTCGGCGAACAGTTTTGGAACGGTAGTCTGGAAAAGGCTTTCGATCACATCCTGGCACCGAGCGGCATTACTTTGGCGGAGTTAAAGCGGTATCCAGGCGGCATGCCCGTGCCGCTGGAAGTGAAGTATCAAAAATATCTCAAAGGCGGTTTCAAGACGCCGTCGCGCAAGGTCGAGATCTATTCGCTGGCCTTCGAGAAGCATGGCTACGATCCGCTGCCGGGGCTGCGCATGCCGGAAGAAATTTTCGGCGCAACCACCGTCGAGCGATACCCTTTTACCCTCACCACGGCGAAAACCATCAGCTTTTGCCACGGCCAGCATCGCTCGGTGCCGTCATTGCGCCGCAAGGTTCCGGAGCCGTTCGCTGAAATCAACCCGCGCGATGCCCAGAGCTGCGGCATTTACGACGGTGAAATGATGCGGGTCGAGACCGCGGTGTCGGCGATCACGCTCAAAGCCGCGTTCAATCCGCGGCTTCCCGAGAAAGTCGTGCGCGTGATGCACGGCTGGTGGCAAGGCTGTCCACAGCTCGAGCTGCCGGCCTACGATCCTTTCTCTCCGGCCGGCGCTAACGTCAATCTCATTATGAGAAA
>JACPFE010000330.1 GCA_016183145.1 Deltaproteobacteria bacterium
GAACCGCTCGTTCGTGAGACATGCAGGCGACCGGGACGGGCCGTCCGCGAGATCAGTTCTTCGCTGGGAGTTTCCTGCAAGCGCTCCCGTGTCGTCACGGGTATCGCCTGCAAATCGGCGAGCCGTTTCAATTGTCGCGGCTTGAAACCTGCCGCGTCGAACAGCCGCCGGTAGTAAGCAACATGGTCATAGGCGTGCTCCACCACTCGTCGCAGCCGCGCTAGCTGTAATGCCTGTAACTCATCCCGGACGAGGTAGAGCCCCGCTCGAAGTCCTGTGGAAAAGGAAACTAAACCTGGCGCTTTCACCGGTCTGAAGTTCCTAACCTAGGAAACGGGAAGTCTAGCCCTAAGAGATCCCAAGATTGTCCCCTCGACGGTCACTGAAGTAATATGGCGCGAGAAACCGGACGACAAATTTGGGCAGCAAACCCCTGCGGTAAAGAGCTTTTCCCGCGCCGGCAAGACGAGTCGCAAGATCGGGATTCTCTGCTTTCGCTTTCATGGCATGGAACCTCTCAAGGATGATCGGCTCCAAATATTCTCGTATGTGCTGCTGTCGCTTTTCACTCTGCTTGAGGATTTCACCGGTCCTGGCGCGAAATCTCGAAACCAGGGAGTCCTTGATAAAGCTCTCACTCAGCCCTGCGTATTCCATCGCTTCGCCCAGCATTCCGCCAGTGCTCGTCACGAAATCCGGCAGACAAAGTTTACCCCGTTCATATAGCATTTGTTCGGATTCGGCGGTAACCGGGTTATTAGCTCCGCCCGATATGATCTTGGCCGCGATCCTGGGAGCGTTCACCCCATCGATGCTATGGAAGCGCGCGCAGGGGGAAAGAACGTCCACATCCAGCTCCAAGAGCGCCCGGGTGTCCAACCGGTCGGCGTCAGCGTAACGGCCAACCATGCCGCTGCCATGCTCCCCGTGCAACCGCATCGCTTCCGGGATATTCAGGCCGCGAGAGGAGTAGATCGCGCCCTGCCTCGTTGACAACGCCACCACCTTAGCGCCGCGCTCGACAAACAGGCGGGCCACAGACGAGCCCACTTTGCCGAAACCTTCGACCGCGACGCTGCACTGATTTACGCGAATGCCCAATCGTTCCAGGCCCGCGAGCGCCGCGCCGACGACACCAAAACCGGTGTAGAGGCCCGACCGGTCCCCAAACCCGGCCCCTCGCCGGGTCCGCTTTAGCCCAGCCGTCTCCATCGCTTGGCGCAACTCGAAATTGCTTGTCCCCATGTCGGGACGCGGCGTGAATGCGCCGCTTCGAAGGATCGGCGCCAGAGCCCGGAAGAATTCGACGAGCAGCTCTTGCTTTCCCACGGCGGGTTGCTCGGGGTCGCCAACGATGCCGGCCTTTGCTCCGCCGTGACTCAAACCCGCGAAGGCGTATTTCAAAGTCATGGTTCGAGCCAAGCTTCTGATCTCGTCCATGGAAACATCCGGCAACATCCGCACGCCGCCGACGGCCCGGCCGCGCACAGTTGAATCGATGACAAGATAGCCCCGGAGAATCGAACGCTCATCTTCCACCGATACTACGATTGGCGGCGGAAAGGATCGTCCTGAAATCATCGGTTGGGCGCGCCCCATAGTATTGAAGAGAGCCTGTCATGCAAGGGACGGAATATCCTTTCCCCGTCACCCACTAACACCAATCCAGCGGAGTTACTAGTTTGCAGCGATTTACAATGTATGATGAATTGAAAATCACGGGCAGATTAGTTCAACGTAGTTTTTCCATAAATTCGAGACCGGTTGGTGTAGGCACAATGAAATCATTACTTCGCCGAGGAGTCCCGCTTTTCATCCTCGTGCCGCTGGGATTTGTCGCATATTTAAATTCTCTACCCAACAGTTTTCATTTCGACGACTACGATGCGATCGTCAATAATCCGGCGATCCGGGACCTTAAGCATTTGCCCTCGTACTTTACCGACACCAGAACCTGGACGATGTCCAGCCGACAAGATTGGCGACCGATGGTTTTGACCACTTTCGCCTTGAACTACTGGATGGGAGGCATCAATCCGGTGTTCTACCGGTTGACCAATCTAGCGCTACATATTGGAGTGGCATTTTTCTTGTTTTTGATCTTCAAGAATATCGCCGCTCGCAGCGCGGCGCGACTGCTGGGCCTCTCCACTAGAACTTTTACCCGGCTCGCGCTATTTGCTTCCGGGCTATTCTTGGTTCACACCGCCAACTCGGAGGTCGTGAACTACATTTTCGCCCTTCTACTGCTATCTGCGCGGTCCCTTCAGCGGGCAGGAACAGTATTCCAGGTTCTGGCACATGGCCGCATTTAGCTTGTTCATCCTGGCGGTCTGCTCCAAGGCGTCGGCAGTGACGCTGCCCCTGAGCTTGGTGGTCTTCGAGATCATCTTTCTCAACCCGTCAGGGCAATCCCCGTGGCATCTATTTAAGCGTGACCCACAACGTTTGAAAAAATACCTGCCTCCCCCGCTTCTTGGGATCGCTTACGTCGCGTTTCGTCCATCGTTCGTGCGGCGGCTAGTCGTAGGGATATTCACAGGGGATAAAACCGAGTCCGCTCTCGCTTATCTGTACACCCAGTTTCGCGCCTGGGTTTATTACATGAGTCTTTTCTTCTGGCCCGATCCGCTCATTTTCGATTACCCCGGTTTTGGTCTGTCAAGCTCGCTTTGGGAAGCCAGAGTGTTGCTCTCCCTCGCTCTTGTGTTGGTCATTCTGGGAATTGCCTGGAGGTTCTGGAGAACAGCGCCGGTCGTCTCTTTTTTCATTTTCTGGTATTTCATCGTGCTTTTGCCCGAGGCAAGTTTCATCCCGCTTACCAACCTTGTGAGTGGCTACCGTCCCTACCCGGCGAACTTCGGTCTGTCCATCGTCTTCGTCGTTCTTGTTTATCAGGTGACTTCGTGGCTGTCAAAAAAAGCCGGCGGCGAGATTCGCGGGGGCCGGCGCGCGGCGCTCTGCGCGGTTATCGCCACTATTGTTCTTTGCTCCCTCACCGTCGCGACCATCAAGCGCAACGAAGTGTGGCGCGATGGTGGCACGCTTTGGCGCGACGTTATGCGCAAGGACCCGACCAATCCGCGCGCCTATATGAACCTGGGCGTGTACTTCCAGCGGGTCGGCGAATATCAGCAGGCGGAAGAATTGATCGAAAAGGCCATTCGCATGACC
>JACPFE010000331.1 GCA_016183145.1 Deltaproteobacteria bacterium
ATCTTGTTTGCATAACATAACAGCGCGTCACTTGCCACCCGCTTAAATCCGTCCTGGACGGGATGGACAAGCGCCCCTAACGTGGATAAGATGTCGTGCTGAAGTCCATGGGACAAGAAGAATTTCAAGAACTTGCCGTGTTCCTCAGACGCTTCATCCGGCGCTTTCGGTTTCTCCAAGGGATCGAGGGGCTGTGCCTTACCGCAACCTGCGCCGTTATTTTGTTCGCCCTGGGTCCTGGCGTTCAGCAAATCATTGGCTTTTTTCCCTATGCGCCGGTCGCCTATCGCATCCTCACCGCCACGGTGTTGCTGGTTGTGATCAGTTGGACGGCGGTGCGCTTCGTGCGCCGTCTCTCCCAGGAGCGCGCGGCCCTCTACATTGAACAAAAGCAACCCAAGCTGCGCAACAATCTCATCAACTCGCTGCAGCTCTATCCCCAGATCGCCGAGGCGAAAGATGCTCCCGGTTTTTCTGCCTCCATGGTGCTGGCGCTGCTGCGCTCCACGCGGCGGCAAATCACGACCCTAAAGCTTGACGAACTTGTAGACACCGGCCCTGTCAAAGCGCGGCTGCGCTTGCTTGCGGTTCTCTTTGTGCCGGTGCTGGCGATGGTGCTATTCAATCCATCCTGGGTGGGCGAGACTTTCAGCCTGTTGACGCGCCCCCTCGAGCATTTACCGCCGTCGATAACGACCATCGATGTTAATCCCAAGGGGCTCCGCGTCGCGCGCCGCTCGGCCGTGACGGTGCAGGCCGTCACCGCGGGGGCGATTCCGAAAACCCTCGACCTCCTCGTTTCAAGCGCAACCGACCCACAGGGCAATCCCGTGGGCGAAGAAAAGTTCGCCATGGAAAACCTCGGCGAAGGAAAGTTTACCTCGACCATCGCGCATCTGGAGAAAACTCTCCGTTATCGCGTCGCCACGGGCCAGTTTTCCTCGCCCGTGTATACCGCCGAGGCCGTCGATCCGCCGGAGATCGGCAACGTTCAACTGACGCTCTACCCGCCCGCGTATACCGGCCTGGGTACGATCGCCGTTCCCGGCGGGAATATTGAAGGGCTCAAGGGCTCGACCCTGCGCCTCGACGCGGAGACGACCAAAGAAATCGTCAGGGCCGAGATCGTGACCGATGACGGCAAGAAAATTCCGCTGAAGATCGACGGGCGCAAGTTGCAGGCCAATTTCGTGCTGTTCCAGTCGCAGCAATACCGGATCATGGTCGAGGACGGCCAGGGGTTTCGCAACGCGCCGATTCCCTACGAGCTGCGCGTGAAGCCCGACGGCTTCCCCACCGTCGATTTGCTCCGGCCCACCGAAGATCTGGAAGTCAACGGCGATGAAGTCCTGATCGTGGAATACAGCGCCCGGGACGACTTCGGCCTCGGCGAAGTGAACCTGGTCGCCCGGGTCGGCGAGCGCGAGGACAAGATCCGGCTCCAAAGGGACGAAGCGAAGCGCCTCATCCTGCGCGATCAATTCAAATGGGACCTGGGTAAGCTCGCCCTGCGCGAAGGCGACGAAGCAGTTTTCAGTCTGCACGTGCTCGACAACGACACGATTTCAGGCCCGAAGCTCGGCACCTCCCGCTCGGTGCGGCTGCGGCTTAAAAATCTCCGCAGCGAGCATCAGCAGGTCGCCGATATGATTCGCGATCTCAACGCGCGGATGGTCGATCTGTTGGGCGACCACCTCGAAGCGCCGCTGCCCGGCGACAAGGACGCTGCGCGCGAAAAAGAAGCCGACCGCAAGCTCGACCAGAGTCTCGCCGACGCCTTGAAGCGCACCGAAGAGATCATGCGGCGCGCCGAAAAAGACCGCCTGTCCGACTTCGCGACCTGGTCGGACTTGGAAGCGCTCAAACGGAACCTCGAATTTACCAAAGACGATCTGCTCAAACGTCAGGAGCAAGCCGCGTCCGCCGACGAGAAGCTCAAAGCCCGCGACGAGATTTCCTCGGAATTGGAGCGCATGTCGATGCTTTCGGAAGACATCGGCAAGCGGCTCAAAGCCCAGGAACTTGCCTCCACGGCCCGGGACCTGGCGCGCAGCCAGGAGCGGCTGATGGAATCGCTGGAGAAACTCCAGAGCGGCGACAAGAATCTTGACGCGATCATGAAGCAGATCGCCGAAATGGCGAAGGCCCTCGCCGAGCTTCAACGGGCGCTCTCGCAATTCGCCCAGCAATTGCCCGACGATTTCATGAACTCGGAAGCGATGCGCGGTCTCGGCTTCGATGAAATGCAAGCGCAGCTCGACGAGCTGCGCAAAAAGCTTATGGCGGGCGACCTCGAGGGCGCCCGGCAGTTGGCGCGGGAACTCTTTAATCAGATGGCTTCCATGCTCGCCTCACTGCAAAACATGCAGCGCCAATCGATGGCGTCGATGATGGGAAGGATGCAGGGCGAGATGCAGCGCCAGTCAAACGAGCTCCAAGAGATCGCGCGCGAGCAGCAGGAAATTCTCTTGGGCACCGAAGGCGTCAACAATTCGGCGCTGAGCCAGCGCGACGCCGCGCTGAAAAACAAGCTCGACCGCTTCCTGGAAAAAGCCATAGGTGAGCTCGGCCAGTTGACCGAGCTGTTTCCCGACCGCGAAGGGCCCGACGATCCCAGCTTGCTCACCAACCTTGACGACGCCACCATGAACGCATTGCTCAAGAATCTAATCTCCAAGCTGTTGAACAAAGACTTCCCCGGCTACGGCGAGGGCGACGGGCGGGCCCGCAACGAGCTCGCCAAGAAGCGTACGGCGGCGCAAGAAGCGAAGGCGCAACGAGCCGAAAACAGCCTGAAGGATATCAAATCCGAACTGGACTCCCTGTTGGGAGAACCGGCCCGGGCGCTGACGGATGCCGACAAGAGACGCCTGCGCGATCTAGCGCAGCGCCAGGACGCCTTGAAAGAACGAACCAATGAGCTGCACGAAAAGCTCGAATCGCTTTTGCAGCTCTTTCCTTCACTCGATCCCAAGATCGTCCAGAACATCGGCGAGGCCGGTAACGCGATGGGCACGGCCAAGGAACGCCTAGGGCAGCTCGATGCCACCGGCGCCGTGCCGCCGGAACGCAGCGCCCTGGAGCGCCTCTCGCAATCGCAGCAGCAGATGCAGTCGGCCATGCAGCAGATGGCCCAGCGCGGGCAACTCGGCAACATGCCCATCACCCGGCTCTTCCGCCAGGGCCGCTTTCTTCCCGGCGGCATGCTCGTGCCGCTGCCCGGCATGCCGCAGTTTCCCGAGTTCGACGTCGACGGCGGCTTTACCGGATTGGACACCGAAAAATTCCGCCTTCCCGGCAAAGAAGATTACAAGGCGCCGCGCAACTTCCGCGAAGAGATCCTCGAATCCCTCAAGCAGGGCGTTCCGCCGCAGATGAAAGAACAGATCGAGCGTTATTTCAAAAACCTCTCCGAGTAAACGCGCCTTGAAACACCGAGCCTTCTCGTTTGTAGCCCTGTTTTTTTCGCTGATCCTGGCGGCGCCACTTTTCACCGCCGAGATCGATCCGAAACTCAAGCAAGGCGAGGAGCTGTTAGACGCCTGGCGCACCGCTCAAGCAGAAGAGCTGGCCGCAAACTGGTTGCGGGAAAACCCCAAGTCGCCGGTTGCCCTGGACCTCGACGCCCGCACGAAGTTTTACCAGGGGCGCTATTCGGAGGCGCTTGCGACCATCGACCGCGCCCTCGCCGTCGACTCCTCCGACAAGCGGCGCCAGGGCTGGAAGTTGCTCACCCAGTTCACCCTCGACGTCGTCAAGACGCTCAAGCGCTACGAGAGCGCCCACTTCGTCGTCTTCCTGGATGAAAAACGGGACGGCATTCTGGCTTCCTTCGCCCTGGAGACGCTCGAGAAGAGCTACGAAGCCATCGGCGCGGAGCTTGGCTACTATCCCAAAGATAAAGTCCGCGTCGAGATCGCGCCGGACGCCGCCGCCTTCAATGCCATCTCGACGCCGTTGTCGCAGCGCGATATCGAGGAAACCGGCGCCGTGGGCATCTGCAAGTTCAATAAGCTGATGATCATCTCGCCGCGCGCGCTGAGCTTCGGCTATCGCTGGGCGGATTCGCTGAGCCACGAATATCTTCATTACGCGATCGTCGCGCTGAGCAATAATCAAGCACCGATCTGGCTGCACGAGGGCATGGCGCGGTTCTACGAAACCCGCTGGCGCAGGCCCTCGCCGGCGAAGGACGCCGCCGAGGATTACCTGACGCCGGCCAATCAGACGCTGCTGGTCCGGGCGCTGGAAAAAAATCAGTTCATCGGCTTTAAAAAAATGGAACCGTCGCTGATTCACCTGGAGACGCCGGAGCAGGTGCAGCTCGCCTACGCCGAGGCCGCCTCCGCCGTCGACTTCATCAATCGCAGCAAGGGCGGCGCCGGCGTGCGCGAGCTGCTCGCCACGATCGTCGATCGGCCGTCGCCACGATCGTCGATCGGCCGGCGCCAGAGGCGATCGAGAAAATTTTCGGCCTGTCGTTCAGCGCTTTTGAAACGGCGTGGAAAGGCTTTCTCAAGGGCAAAGGTCTCAAGGAAATCGAAGGCAGCCACGTGCGCAAGCTTAAAGTAAAAAAAGACCAGAAAGAAGACGAGGAAGTCGTCGAGCTCAAGGAAATCCAGTCCGCGGTGGCGCGCAACCGAACGCACTTAGGAGATCAACTCTTGGAAAGGGGACGCGCGCTGGCCGCCGCCAACGAATATCAGCGCGCCTTGCAGGCAAGCCCCCACTCCCCTATTATTCTCAATAAACTGGGCCGGGTTTTAATTCAACTGAGCCGCTCCGAGGAAGCGCTCACGGCGCTTAAGAAAGCCTTGGACGTCGATCCGGATAACGCCGGCACCTACGTGCAGCTCGGCCGGCTGCATTACGCGTCCAAGAAATACCCGGAGAGCAGGTCGATGCTGGAGGTAGCGATACAGATCAACCCGTTCAACCC
>JACPFE010000299.1 GCA_016183145.1 Deltaproteobacteria bacterium
GTTCCGCGCCAGTTGGCAGTAGCCATCACGGGCCTCCTATCAGGTCACAGAAAAACGACCTCGGAGTCCTTCGATAGGGCTCAGGACGAACGGAGGGAGAACCGATATCATTAGCGATTTTCCGTTCATGCTGAGGCACTCGAAGCATTCTGAATCATTTTCCAGCAACCGGCTAATCTTTTATCGCTGGCATTTCGGCCAAGAGCCGTCCGTATCCGGGGATCGGATGGCGCAAGCCGAGCCGCAATTGCGTTTCCCAGCAGCGCGCCGGGGCCGCGTGGACGAGCGGCCGGCCGATCTCTTTTTCCAAACGGTCGATGATCGCAACCGTTTTCCAGGCCGAGCCGAGCATGTAGATGCCGTCGGCGTTCTTGTACTTGTCGGCAATGCCTTTCATGAAGTCAAAAATTTTCTCTGGCGGCACCCTGGGGACGTCGGCGAAGGGAGAGTCGATTCCTTCCATCGCGAGGACTTCAAAGCCCGCTTCGGTAAAATAGCGCGCGAAGATCGCGTTCATCTTTTCCGGGAAATAGCTCGCGCCGGCGAATTTCTTGATGCCGAGGGTGCGCAGCGCGTGCACGTGATTTTGCCCCGAGGTGAACATCTGCACGCGATATTTTTTCTCCCAACTGGCGATGAGTTCCTGTTCGCGTTGGTAGCCGAGCAGCATGAATGGCGGCGCGCCGCTGGGGCGTACCAGATCCGCTCCCATCTTCGCCAGCTCCGCCGCCTTCGCTTCGTATCCGGGCATCGACGTGCTGAACTCTTCCTCGGTTCCGCGGGTGAAGTTCATCGTCAGCGAAACGAATTTGATCTTCGCCGGGATCAGGGTATCGAGGTTCAACTCTTGACCGGCTTCCGGACGATTGGTGGGATGAACGACGCCGACGAGATATTCTTTTTGCGTGTCTGCCATGATTAATCCTCCATTTATGACGATGGCTCTTCCGGCGCGCCGCCGGATCTTGCCAGGTCTTCGATTTTGACTTTTTCGACGTTGAGCTTTTCTGCCGCATTGGTCATCCGATCCATGACTTCGTCAAAGCTGAGCGGCGCGGCGTCCTTGGGGCGGAAGCGGATCGGGTTGATGCGCGCGACCACGAAGCTTTTCAAATAGGGGCTGGTGAATCCTTTCGCCTTTAGCGCTTCGACTTTTTCCACGACGGTCTTGTCCAGGTCCATCAAAGTCTTCGCGCGCTCGCGGCGGATCTGCAACGCCGAGTGAAGGGCTTTCTTGATGAATTGGTCGGATCGCCGCAAAATCGGATGATAGGCGCCGCCGCTGAAGCGGCCGTTTTCCAGGTAGCAGAGGCCCAGCGTGATCAGCGCGGCTTCCTCGAACTCCAGGGCGTAAGTCTCCTCGGTGGCTTCATCCAAAGTCGCAAGCTCCTGGTACATTTTAATCACTTCCAGCGCGCGCTCGCGCAGGTTGTGGGCTTTCTCGGTATTGAGCGCGAGGATTTGATAGGCGGCCGCAGTCTCCGGAACGACCAGGGCAACGATGCTCTTGGCGCCGAGCGTTTTCATCGCCGACAGACGATGGTTGCCGTTGGGCGTCCAGTAACGCGTCTGGCTGTCTTTGCTCTCTTTGCGCACGGCGATGATCGGATCGAGGAAGCGGCCGAGCTTGGCAATGACGCCTTCGAGCTTGCGCACATGGGTATCCGATAGGTTGCGTTGGTAAGGGGTGGGCTCAACCTGATCAATCGGCAGCGCGGCCACGACGAGCCATTTGCCGCCGTAGGGTTCGCGATAAGCAGTGAGGACTTTGCCACCGTCCCTTTCTATGGCGCTCTGAAGTTCTTCAACCGCTTTGGGAAGCGAGCCCGTTGCCAGCTCTTTCGCTGCAAGTCCAACGGACTGCCCGGCGAGCTTGCGCCGTTTACGCGCCGCCCCTGGCTTTTTCTTTGGTTTCTTTTCCGGCATGGTTTTTCCGTCGCCGCTTCTGATTAGCACAGGAAGGGTCACTGTTCCAAGCGGCGAATCCTCGGCAAGCATACCGCCACGGCGGCGGCCAAGCCTGCCACCATAAAGCCACCGAAACCGACCGCGATGGGAGCGCCGGCAAATTCCGCAATCGCCCCCGCGAGCATACCGCCAACGGGCATGAGATCCCAGGTCAAACCGAAGATACCCATGACGCGCCCACGCAACTGGTCGGGTAAATTGACCTGCAAGATCGAATTGATCGTCGTCATGTACAATTGGCTGGAAAGGCCGAGAAAGAAGGCGAGTGCCAGCGAAAGCGGATAGGATTTTGAAAAGGCAAAGAACATGATGAGAAGACCGAACGTGACCGCGCCGCCGATCGCTTGGAGACCTTGGCCGCGGACATGGGAAAAATAAGCGGCCGCCAGGACGCCGCAGAGCGCGCCCGCGCCGCCGGTGCTCTGAAGAAAGCCAAAGCCCTGGGAACCCACGTCGAGCACGTTGCGCGCGAATACGGGCATGAGGATCAAGTAGGACATGCCGAAAACGCTGTTGAAAAAAGTCATGCCGATGAAGGTGTAGTAGATTTCATTGGCTCGGATGAAATGCAGGCCGTCGATGATATGCTGCACCAGGCCGGCGGAGGTGGGAGCGGTGGGGCGCTGTTCCGTGCGGATCGGGAGCCACAGGAAGACCGCACTCAAAGAAGCGAAAAAGCAAATATAATAGGTCGGACCGATGCCGACGAGATAGATCGACATGCCGGCCGCGGCGGGACCCACGAGCCGGTTGAGTTGCCATATCGTGCCGCCGACGGCGACCGCGTTCGCGATATCTTCCTTGGGCACCATTTGCGGCAACAAGGCCATGCGGCTCGGCCGGTCGAAGGCGCGGACACATCCCGATATGAAAGCGAGCGCCATCACATGCCAAAGCGCGATCCATTCGGTCATGACCAAGGTTGCGATAATGAAGAAATTGAGCGCTGACGCCCACTGGGAAAAAATCATGATGCGACGGCGGTCGGCGCGGTCAGCGATGACGCCGCCGAGGAGAGTCAAGAGAATAGTCGGCGCGGCGAAGGTGAGACCGGTAAGGCCGAGGAGCAGGGGAGAGTTGGTGAGCTCGAGGACGAGCCAGCTCTGCGCGACGCCCTCCATGTTCTGCGCCAAGACAGAAGCGAGCTGGCCGAACCAATAGAGACGGTAGTTGCGATGGCGCAGAGCGCTGAGCGCCTGGAGGAGTCGCTGGCTGCCTGGAACGGTCGCGGTGGTGGCTTGTGACATGGTGATCTGGCGTCAAATCAAAGCGAAGTCTTGCCATTGTTCATGAATCTACCGGCTCTGTCAAAGAAAACACACAAGACTTTTCGGCAACCGGATGCTACTTTGAGGGCGATCGGAGATCTCAGTCGGAGGGTGATTCGACATGGCTCAATACGATTATGATCTCTTCACCATCGGCGCCGGCTCCGGCGGCGTGCGCGCCAGCCGCATGTCGGCATCCTTCGGCGCCAAAGTAGCGGTGGCGGAAGAGCGCTATCTCGGCGGCACCTGCGTCAACGTCGGCTGCATTCCGAAGAAACTGCTGGTTTACGCTGCCCATTTCAGCGAGGATTTCGAAGACGCCGCTGGATTCGGCTGGACGGTAGGGGAGAGGAGTGTCGATTGGCGGAAGCTGATCGCAAACAAGAACAAGGAGATCAGTCGGCTCAACGGCGTCTACCGAAAGCTCCTCGGCGAGGCCGGTGTGGAAATCCTCGACGGCCACGCCGAGATCGTCGATCCGCACACCGTAACGGTCGACGGCAAGCGCCACACGGCGAAATATATATTGGTCGCCGTCGGCAGTTGGCCGGTGGTGCCGAAGATTCCCGGCGCCGAGCATGCGATCACTTCCAACGAGGCATTTCATCTGGCCGCATTGCCGGCAAGGGGCATCATCGTCGGCGGCGGCTACATCGGCGTCGAGTTCGCCGGCATCTTGCACGGCTTGGGTTGTCACACCTACCAGCTTTATCGCGGCGAGCTGTTTTTGCGCGGCTTCGATGACGACATTCGCCGAACGCTTGCCGATGAAATGCGTAAGCGCGGCATCGATCTGCGCTTCAACCGCGACATCAAGCGGATCGACAAGGTCGGCGATATACTCAAAGCGACGCTCAACGATGGCAATACCATCGAAGCAAACCAGATTCTTTACGCCACCGGCCGGGTGCCGCTGACCCAAAACCTCGGGTTGGAGCGGATCGGAGTGCGATTAAAAAACAATGGCGCGGTCGCCGTCGACGAGTATTCCAAATCGAGCGTGGACAACATTTACGCCATTGGCGACTGCACGGACCGGCTCATGCTTACGCCGGTTGCGATCGCCGAAGGCATGGCGGTGGCGAACACGCTGTTCAATAACAAACCGACAAAGCCGGGTTACCTCAACGTTCCCACCACGGTGTTTAGCGCGCCTAATTGCGGCACCGTGGGCCTCACCGAGCAGGACGCTCGGCAGCGCAATTTCCAAGTGGACATCTACCGAACCAGCTTCCGGCCGCTCAAGCACACGCTCACCGGACGGCATGAGCAGACGATGATGAAGCTCGTCGTCGATGCCGCTAACGATCGAGTACTCGGCTGTCACATGGTCGGCCCGGATGCCGGAGAGATAATCCAGGGGTTGGCCGTCGCGTTAAACTGCGGCGCCACTAAGGCGCAGTTTGATGCCACCATCGGTATCCATCCCACGGCCGCGGAAGAATTCGTCACAATGCGGACCAAGGTTGCTTAGTCTCCCGGCTCCCAAAACCGGAAACCTCTGTGGAGCCCCACGGGCAAACCCGTGGCGCCTTCCGGTACGCCCGTGGGGCGGAATCCTGAGCGAGAGTCCACAGCGTCAAGGCCGGGGGCTCGAGTCGAAGGGTCGCGATTCCGCCCTAGTTTAACTTATTCACACCTTTTTCTGTCATCCCCGCCCGATGCCCGCCGGTGGAAGCCTCGGCAAAGCGGGCACTTGCCTTATGGCACATGGCTTGCGTTTGTGGCCCCGTGAGAGAGCGCCGGTTTATTTTCGAGAGGAGACCGTGGTGGATCGGGAACGATTTCGCGAGCAGCTTTTGGTGATAATGGAAGGGAAGGATCACTGGGCCTGGCCGGCGTTTACCGCGGGATTGGTGCCGAAAAACCGGCTCCATCATCATTTCGAACAGGAATATGCGACCTACGTCCGCGATTTTCCTATCATGGTCGGCAGAGCCTATGTCCGCTGCCCAATACCGGCGGTGCGCAGAAGTTTGGCGGAGAATCTTTATGAAGAGGAAACCGGCGGTTTGATTGCTGGCGAACCGCACCCGGAACTTTTCCTTGAATATCCTCGCGGGCTCGGGATGGATCTGACTCGCTTTGACAATATTCAGCTATTGCCGGCGGCAAAAAGATATCGGAGCTTTCTCGATGAAGCCACGGAGCGTTATGGCTGGGAGATCGCGGCGGCGATCGTGACCGTTTTTGTAGAAGGCACCAA
>JACPFE010000300.1 GCA_016183145.1 Deltaproteobacteria bacterium
TTCGAGATGGTGGCGCGGGGGCAATCACAGCGAGTTTTCGCCGAAGGCGTCGATATCAACCCCAAAAAGCCGGAAGAGATTCCTGATCACGGCTGCTGGGAAAATTTGAGCGCAGCGGTGAAGTCGTGGAAAATTTCACCGGACGATATTCCGAGCCCGTTCAATATCTTTCAATGCATGCGAATCGATCCGGAGACCGGCATCATGTACGACACGATGATCCGACCGAAGGATGAAGCGCATATCGACTTCCGCGCGGAGATGGATTGCCTGGTCGCCTTGAGCGCCTGCCCAGAGTCGGGCAGGGGGCAGGCGGTTCGAATCGAAATCTACGACGAGTGAGTACGGAGAGCGCCAAAGATCTATTGGGGCATTCTCTCGCGCAGCCCCCGGAGCACCTTTTCCGGCGTAATCGGTAACTCTTTTATTCTTACTCCCACGGCGTTATAGACGGCGCTGGCGATGGCCGGTTCCATCCCCGTCACCACGCCCTCGGCAAACCCTTTGGCCCCGAAAGGGCCACAAGAATCGATTTCATATTCTCATTGTCAGGCATCTGAGTTGCCAAAGGCAGCCGGTAGTCCGTAAAGCTGGGGTTTAGGACCCGCCCCTCTGCCATTAAAGTTTCCTCATAGAGGGCGCTGCCGATGCCCATCGCCATGCCGCCTTCCGACTGTTGCTCGCAGCTCTTCGGATTGATGGCTTTCCCCAGATCGATCGCACCGTGACAGCGAAGAATTTTAACCTCCCCCGTTTCGATGTTGACCGCTACCTCAACCGCTTTAGCCGCATAGGCGTAGAAAGCCATGAAGCGCTTTCCCTGTCGGGCCAGCGCCGGATCGAGCTGGCCCGTCTTCGGGTCATCGGGAATGCAGTCTGCTTTGTAATCGGCGGTGCCGACGATCTCTCCGGCATCATGCGGCGTGAATAGCTCGCGCACCTTGATCTTCTTGTTCGGGTGGTGGATGACATAAATTTCCATATTGCTGAGCGCCATGATTTCAGGCGGGGCCTCCAGGCGGGTTGCCGCCCTTTCAAAAATTTCTCTCTTCACGCTGTCACAGGCCAGACGCACGGCGTTACCCAGATTGAAGGTGGTTCTGCTCGAGGTTGATCCCTGCCCGAAATAGGGCGTCAACGCCGTGTCCGAAAAGACGATGTCCACGTCGTCCGGGGAAACAGCAAACTCCTCCGCGGCGATCTGGGCCATCACGGTATTAACGCCCTGACCGATGGCGTCGGCGCCGTGATAGACGACGACCCTTTCGTTGTCGGTGACTACGATCTTTGCGCCATAATGGGTTCCCGGCGAGCTGTACTTGTTTCCCAGGGCCAGTCCTTTTCCCATTCGCCACTGTCCTTGTGATGCCGCTTTCTCCTTGAGGTTTATCGACTCACACACCCTATCAAGGCACTCCGTCACCCCGATACTGTGGATGATCTCTCCATTCGACATCGTCTCGCCTTCACGCAACAGGTTCTTCCGCCTCAGCTCCACGGGATCGATGCCGAGCCTTTCCGCCGCAATATCCATGTTCGATTCTATTGCGAAAGTAACTTCGTTCACCCCATAACCGCGCATGCCGCGCCTTTTCGGCGTGTTCGTATACACGGTGTAGCCGTCCCACTTGAGGTGCGGCACGCGATACATGCAAACGGCCACCGAACTGCAATTTTGAGTTACACCCGGGGATGCTTCGGCGTAGGCGCCGCCATCGACAAACGCTGCCATCTTTCTGGCGACGAGAGTTCCGTCACGCTTGAATCCGTCTTTGAGCAGGAGAACCATCCCTTGTCGCGGTCCACCCAGCACAAATACCTCTTCCCTGGTCATCACCCATTTGACCGGGCGTCCGGTTTTCAGAGCCAGCAGAGTGGGAATAAGCTCGTAGATGGTCGCCTTGCCGCCGAAAGCGCCGCCCACATATTGCTGCTTGACTCTGATCTTATGAGGCTCGATCCCAAACAGCGCGGCGACGTCTTCTTTGACGCGGTTGATCCCCTGCTTCCCGGTAAACAGGGTGAGACCGCCGTCAGGTTCGGGGCGAACGACCGCCGCGTGGGGCTCGAGCGCGCAGTGTTGAATCGAGGGCGCGATGAACCGGTTCTCGACCATCAGGTCCGCTTCCTTGAATCCCCGATCGATATCGCCTTTGTAGATCTTGATGTGCGCGCAGACATTCGGACGGTCAGGACAAAGTCGCTCAGGAGGCGTCGATTTTCTGTAGTTGGAAAAGTCGGGGTGGACGATCACCGGCGGGTTCGTTCCAGCCGCCGTTTCGACATCGAATATCGCCGGCAGCTCCGCATACTCGACCTTGACCAGCTCGAGCGCTTCCTCTGCCGCTTCACGCGTCGTTGCCGCGACCGCCGCCACCGGTTCGCCGATATACCGGACCACGCCTCTTGCCAGTATCGGCATGTCCCTCACCGTCCCGGTCCCGGTCAACTTTTTCGGCGCATCCGCCGCGGTGACGACACAGCGGACCCCCGGTAATTGTTCCGCCGCCGAAGCATCAAGGGTGAGGATTTTGGCATGAGGATAAGGGCTCCCCAACACCTTGGCGTGGAGCATGCCGGGAAGTTTCATATCGATGCAGAATTCTTCCCGGCCCAAAACCTTCGCTCGCGCATCGCGCCTGAGAACGCTTTTTCCGACCACCGAGAGTTGTGTCATCTTGCAGTCCCTCTCAACGCCTCAGTTAACCGAGGTTTCGTGACCACAGCGGCCTGCTAGATACTTACCTTGGAGATGTTGAACAGAACAACTCCAGGAAAATTTATCCCGCCAAGGCGCCAAGGCGCAAAGTTAAGAAGATTCTTCGAATTCTGCGAACCTTGGCGCCCTTGCGCCTTTGCGGGAGACATGGTTTTTCCGATCTCTTCTTCGTTTCCGAATTTCAAATACCTTTGGTTAGTTTTTAGGCTTCCCGCCGCAGGACAAAATCGCGTCGACGATTTTTGTATAGCCGGTGCAGCGGCAGACATTGCCGTTTAATCCCTCTCTGACCTCTTGTTCCGTCGGGTTGGGATTTTCATCGAGCAGGGCCTTGGCGGTCATGATCATTCCGGGTGTGCAATAGCCGCATTGGACGGCAAAGTGCTCGATAAAAGCCTTTTGGATGGGATGTAACGCTCCGTCATTTCCCTGGAGACCCTCGATGGTCGCAATATCTTTGCCTCTCGCCTTGATCGCGAGATAGAGGCAACTCATCACCGCCTTGCCGTCAATAAGGACGGTGCAGGCGCCGCAATGGCCGGCCTCACAGCCTTCTTTCGTCCCGATCAGATTCAGCTCGTCGCGAAGCACGCGAGACAGGGGCCACCAGGGCTCCGCATAAATCTCTTCATCGATGCCGTTGATCCTTAGCGTGATGAGCCGTTTCATCGCTTACCCTATTATTGAATCGCGGTTGCTATTTCGTTGTCTCTATCGTTTTCTTCAGGGAGGACCCTCTTGATGGCCGCTCGAACAAACACCTTCACCATTTCTCGCCTGTAATCGGCGGAACCTCTGATATCCGTGATCGGCCGCGATTCATCCGCTGCCGCCCGCGCGGCAATTTCGATCAGGGCGTGATCGGGTTCGCGTCCCTCGAGCAGCCTTTCCGCAGCCGTGGCTCTCATCGGCGTCGGCGCTACGGCTGCAAGCGCAACCCTCAAGTTGCGGCAGCGTCCGCCGTCAAAATTTGCCACCACCGCTACCCCGACAATGGCCAAATCGGCGGCTCCTCTGATCGCATGCTTGAAATAAATGCCCGTGGTATCTGGAGGTGTGGCCGGGACCTGGATCTCCGCGAGAATTTCTCCCCGTTCCAGAACGGTTCGTCCCGGACCGGCAAAAAAGTTTTCAAGCGCGGTGGTCCTGTCGCCTGCGGGGCCGGCAATTTTCACTCTCGCGCCCAGAGCTATTAGTACCGGAGCGGTATCGGCGGCAGGGGAGGCGTGGCAAAGATTGCCTCCAACCGTGCCCACGTTGCGAATCGCCACGGAGCCCAGTTGTCCGGCCGCCTGGGCGATAACAGGGTGACGCTCTTTGACTTGAGCCGACATTTCCAGCGCCCTGATGGTCGCGAGCGCACCGATGGAGAGCGTCCCAGCGTCGTCATATTTCACATGATCGAGCCCGGGTATCCGCGCGATATCAACGACGTATTTTGGCCTGATGATCTTGGTCCGGATCAAATTGAGGAGATCTGTTCCACCGGCAATGACTTTCGCCTCGCCGTCAAATTTGGAGAGGAGGGAAACCGTCTCTTCAATCGTCCGCGGTTCTAGATAGTCGAATTGCACCCCGTTCCCTCTTTGCTCGGTTGTACATCTCTCTTGAGGTCTTTTACAAGACTCCGCAATACGACTCGATGGGAGTCATGTACGACACATAGTTCAGACCGGAGATAAGCTGTCTCGTGGCTGCGAGCGCTGGCCCGGACGCGGGTAGAAGCAGGCGATGCCACCATCGGCTACCGCGCCGAGCTATCGGGCAACGATTCGAAGGATTTCGAAACAGGGCGACATCAGGAACTGGAGTGATGGGTCTTCAATACTCCAACGCTTCCATGCTTCGGGCCCGTTCGCGTTATCAGCGGAACCAGTAGCGTATTTTCTTCCGGATGCCCCGACCGAGCCTTTTTTTGGTTTCAAACCAGATGCGCAGAAACCAATTGCGCCAAAACCAAGCGACGGGAGTCGAGGTACTGATCCACTGATGGTTGAATTCAAATGCGGCTTTGAATTTTCTAATTTGCAGGGTTTTGCCGAATTTTCGCTTGAAGATCGCCTTGACGCTCACGGCGTTGCGCGACTCGGCAAAGACGGTGATGGTTTCGACCGGGAGCAGGCTTCTGATCCGGGAGATTTTCTGCGCCAGGGCCACTTCGTTGCCCGCGCTGACTTCGACGATGTTGTTCAGCAGCTCGGGGTCCTGCACCGTTCGGCGGACCGCTTCCCGGCGCAGCGTGATTTCCTGGCCGCGGTCCAGATCGTAGCCCGCAAGCACGAGAAAGGTCTTGTGCTTGGAGGTGTACATCGATTTCTGCCACCAGTCGAGCGACTTCTCTAAACAGATGCGCGATGCCGCCGACAGGGTTTCGGAATTCAGCGCGCCGTAAGGCATCGCCACGATGACAATTGGAATACGCTAATTCTCCTTCGCCGGTAAAAGGGTGGAATACCCCTGGGTTAAAGCTCGTAAACCATCACATCAACCGGCTTGCCGCCGACGGGGAGATCCGGGCAGGCGCTGAGAGCCACCAGCAAATCCATTTCGGCGCGGATGTCCATGTAATTGCCGGACCGGGGCCGGACCTGGGTGTGCTCCATCTTGCCGCTGACGCCGTCGATCTTCATATGCTGGTTCAAGTTGAACGGGCTGGGGATGTCTTCGGGGATGATGCCGTAGGGAGCCAACGCCTTGGATAAATTTTCGTAGCAACCGTGGTCGGGAACTTCGCTGATCGGGCGCGGATAGTATTCGCCCAACCGGCCTTCCTGGTGGGCCAGCCGGAAGCGGTAGCCGCTGCACATGCCTTTCTGCAAGTCGTGGGTTCCTTCTTTGAAGCCGTCGGCCACGATTGTCATCATATGCTGGTTGTTCCGTCCCATGAGCTTGTCGCCCGTCGTAACGAAGAGTTTCATGTTGTAAACCTTGGTGCGCGCTTGGTCGAATCGTTCGCGCAGGTTTTGCCGCTTAAAAAAAACGAAATCCACCGTGGTCGTGGCGGTGATGCGGATGATCTGGCCTTGTTTCACTTCCGCCGCCCAACCGGTATTGTGCGGCACATGAGCTTCGAGGATCGTCTTCATAATCTAGCTCCTTACACGACAGGCCTTGCCTGATGCCATTTCAGCGTTAGCATAACCCGGACTCAACTGGCAATGAGCTTCCGCAAACCGTTCGCTTGGTCGCGACTTCGCGCTCACGGGCACGCATACTACGGCTGGGTCAAAGGCGGATCTAACGCCCCTGGGCTCCGTCAGGGTGGACGGAATTGGTGGTCACCGCTGCTTGAACCGCCGCCACCATGGAGTGATGATGGGCAGGACAAAGAAGAAGATTGCTGCCGCGGTTATGCCTCCGGCGATCGGGCGGGTAAAGAAAATCGCCAGAGATCCCTGAGACATGATGAGACTCTGACGCAGCGCGTTCTCCGCCAAGTCGCCCAATACCAAGGCTAAGACCAGTGGGGCCAACGGGAGGTCGCCGCAATCGGGCGGGTAAAGAAAATGGCCAGAGATCCCTTGGACATAATCAAGCTCTGGCGCAGGGCCGTCTCAGTCATGTCTCCGAGGACAAGACCGATCGCCAGTGGAGCCAAAGGAATTTGGAGCTTCTTAAATGCATATCCGACCACTCCGAAGAAGAGCATGAGCCAGACATCAAACATACGGTTGTTGACAGCATAGGCGCCAACGGAGCTCACAAGAACGATCACCGGTGCAAGAATGGCATAAGGGATTCTCAAAATGATGGTAAAGAAGGGGACTAGAATAAGACACATGAGTAACCCGATGATGTTGCCTATGTACATGCTGGCGATCAGCCCCCAGACAAAATCTGGCTTTTCAATGAATAGCATAGGACCAGGCTGTAGACCCCAGATGTAGAGCCCTCCCAGCATGACAGCGGCTGTGGGACTTCCAGGAACGC
>JACPFE010000332.1 GCA_016183145.1 Deltaproteobacteria bacterium
GCACGGACAGCGTGCCTGGTCGTTTCCAGGTCAGCGGCAGATTTGAGGTGAACGAGATATGATTTGCTCATTGTTCAAGGCTTTCAAGTCGGCGGACGCCTAGACCTAACCGCCATGCCTCTGCCATTGCTGGCATCTTGCAATGAATGATCCTGTCCTTACGTCCTCGCGACAACAAAATTTGGAAGCGATTGATAAGCCGCTGCACAGAATCTTGCCTGAGGCGAATATCGTCAGTAGCAACTGCCTCGTCCGCCACCTTTCACAGCTCTCGACCGTACGCCAGCTGTATGTCATCTTTCGCGTCATGCAGCGGGCAGAGGTCAAATGTAACCCAGCCGTTACTGTTGAGCAATCAGGCTCAAGTACCAAGTTGGGCCAGAAATGCAACAACGCATGCCTGGCATCGCCTTCGCCTTGAGGGCACCTGGCGCCCTATAAGTGCCATCTCGCGGTGTAAGCTTTGCAGATGCGGTCGAGCATCGCGCGGTATTCGGCGTCGATGTCGATGCCAAGCGAGTTTTCTCGTGCGACACGAGGCGGGTTTACGTTGTCGATAAAAACCGGCACGAGGAGGACGTAATCGTAGGCGATCAGATCGGTTCTTCCGGGCGGACGGGTTGGCAGTTCGCGGAACTTCTTCACAGTTCGCGCTGCATCCAGCGGCCGGTTAAGACTCACGGCGCGCGGGAACTTATCCCAAAGTGTATTGTCCCCGCTGGATAATTGCGGCTGGATGCGCCTAACGAATTGTGTAGTCGAGAGGAACGGCTTCACACGATCAGGCACATTGAGTACTTTTTCCGCAAGCCCAACGAGCACGGTCGCAACCAGGATTGCGTCGGGCTTTTTCTGATGTAGCACGCCGAGAACATCGCTCAGGTCGTCGTAACGGTTCGTCCGGTTGCGGTGCGCGGTGACCACTGATTTGTTTTCTACGCAGAGACGCAGCCGGCCGAGATCCGGCCGGTTATCGTCGCCACTCGGTTCAGCTACAACAAGATCCAGTTTGCGTGCGCGACCACCGGGCGAAGGGAGATCGAACCACTCGCGGATACGGCCGGTCGTCAAATCCTGCCGGAATGGTTCACACAAGGCAGTCAGATCGCGCACAATTCCACGGCTCACCGTACCGGAGTGGTTCTCAAGCCGGTGATTGTGAAAGCCTCGAGTCCTGATCTCGGTGATGACGTCGTCAAACGGCGTGCTCATTTTGCGCCCCGGGACGATTACCCCAAGGGCAATTGCGCTTGCAAGGGTCGATCAGCAATTCCTATAAGGTGACGCCCTCCAGCAGCGACGCGGCCTAGGTTATCGGGAACCGGCAGCCGTTGCAGGACGTGGCTCTGAAGGCGCAAGTACCCCTTGGCCGCGCGTTGACAGTTTCTTCTGAGCCACTCATGGGCGGAGGGTGATCGCAGGTATTCGGCGATCAGGTCAATCTTTGCGGGATCCCGCGGCACGATGTAGTACAGGGAATGCCGTGGGATGACATCACCGGGCCGATCGATCCAGAAGTGCGGAATCTCGCCAATGTCCTTGCACAGTATCTTTGGGCGCAGGATATCTCGAAGCACCGGCGTCTCGTGAAACGCATACCAAGGCTTGCGCTTAACGCAGGTTCGCGCAAGCAACTGCCGCCGAACGTCGGCACTCAGCAGGTAGCTTCGGAAAGCCCCGAGCTGGCTCAGCGGCATCAACCGCCCGTCCGGTTCATACGGGACCAGCATAACGAAACGTGATGGAAGATCGGTTAGGCCAGGAACGAGTTCCCGTCCCGCGATTGTCAGGTGTGCGAAAGGCCGGAGTGATGGGTCGAGACCCGCGGCCGGCCGGACGAACACGCGATCGGCCCCTGTTGCAACGCCACAACTCACCCGTAAGCACACGTCTGCAAGCCTTACAGTGGCATTCTCCGTTGCAACTTCTTCGATAACCGGCAACCACGAATCCCGTCCGGTTGGCAACGTCACGGCCACGGCCGTGCCGTCACGGCGCACGACTCGCGTCTTCCCAGGCGGCAAATGACTTATGACCGTGATCGTTGGATACGTCACAAGATCGCCAAATGTGTCCTCGCTTACGAGTAGGATCTCTTCGACATTGTGGCGAGCGAGCAAATCACGAAGTGAGCCGGCCGTCTCAACGTACAGATACTTTTCCGGTGTTATAAAAACGAGCCGGCCACCAGGGGCAAGCCGCCTCAGGGCTTCCTCGAAGAACAGAAGATACAGATCAAAGCGGCCTTTTGCCGTGGTGTACCGCGTGCGGTATCGAGCCTTCTCGCCTTCTGACAATCCCGTAATTGGCACATATGGCGGGTTACCAACGATGTAGTCGTGGGGTTTGCTACCTTCATTTAGAAAATCCGCATGCTCAATGGACACAAAGCGTAGGTGGCCATACTTCGCCCGCAGGGCTAGCAAATGGCGCGGATCCGACTCGATACCAGTGATGCGCGGAACTGGAAGCCGGCGCCGTTGGCACCATCGGATGATGCCATCGATGAATTGTCCGGTTCCGCATCCGGCGTCGAGAACTGTATTGTCGGCGGCTGGCGTCCGCCCGCGAAACAGCAGATCGACCATCGTGTCGACAGTTTCGCGGGGTGTGGGTACGAAGCCCTTCATCCTTTCGGCAATATACCAGAAAATTTAATGAAACGTAGGTAAATTTTTGCCTTTGCGAATCGGCAGCCCGAGAACCCAAAAATCTACGCCCCTCCTTGATTTTGCCGCCGATTGCGCGATTATTAGCCGTTCGAAGCTCGCGTTCTGCTTGTCAAACATCCGAAATCGATTCTCCGGTCCGGGTCGGTTCGAGAGCGAGCGAATTTCAAAAGAAGGAGGAAACGATGAGCGGAGTAAGAGTGCTGGTTGGCACAAAAAAGGGCGCATTCATTTTGACGGCGGACGGAAAGCGCGAGCGCTGGGATATCAGCGGACCTCTGTTCGCAGGCTTGGAAATCTACCATCTCAAGGGATCGCCCGCTGATCCGAATCGGCTCTACGCTTCGCAGTCGAGCAGCTGGTTTGGGCAGATCATCCAGCGATCGAGCGACGGCGGGAAGACGTGGGAGGTGCCCGGCGGGGAGAAAATGCCCGAGCCGTACGATCCGCCGGGCAGCGTGAGCAACAAGTTTGTTTACGACACTTCTCCTGAAACTGGCAAACCCCTTACCACGCACCAATGGTACGACGGTACACCGCACCCCTGGGAGTTCAAGCGCGTCTGGCATCTGGAACCGTCACTCACCGATTCGGATACTGTTTACGCCGGCGTTGAAGACGCCGCGTTGTTCCGCAGCACCGATGGCGGCCAAAACTGGCATGAGGTTGCGGGACTACGCGGCCACGGCTCGGGACCCAAATGGCAGCCGGGAGCCGGTGGGATGTGCTTGCATACGATCCTGCTCGACCCGACCAACCGCAAACGCATCTACATCGCTATTTCGGCGGCGGGCGCATTCCGGACCGACGACGCCGGCAAGACGTGGAAGCCGATCAACCAAGGGCTGCGTTCGCAGTACATCCCAGACTCGACTGCCGAGGTCGGCCACTGCGTTCACCGCATCGCGATGCACCGCTCGCGCCCGGGCGTGCTGTTCACACGCCCACGAGCCCAATACGATCTACGTCGTACCGATCAAGAGCGACTCGGAACATTTTCCGCCCGACGGCAAGCTGCGCGTTTACCGCAGCCGCAGCGGCGGCAACGAATGGGAACCGTTGACCCAAGGCCTGCCGCAGCGCGACTGTTACGTCAACGTGCTGCGCGACGCGATGGCCGTCGATTGGCTCGACAAGTGCGGCGTCTACTTTGGCACCACCGGCGGGCAGGTGTACGCGTCGGCCGACGCGGGCGACAGTTGGGCGCCCATCGCGCAACATCTTCCGGCGGTGGTGTCCGTGGAGGTCCAGACGTTGCCATGATTCGAGTCACGCTTCCGGCGCACCTGCGCAAGCTCGCGCAAGTGGACGGCGAGGTGGCGCTCGAAGTCGCTGGCCAGGTCACGCAGCGCTCGGTGCTCGACGCCCTCGAGGCGCGTTATCCGATGCTGCGCGGGACGATCCGCGACCACGTCACACAACGGCGCCGGGCGTTCGTGCGGTTCTTCGCCTGCGAGCAGGATCTGTCCCACGAACTGCCGGACGCCCCGCTGCCCGACGCGGTCGCGATGGGGGCAGAGCCTTTTCAGATCGTGGGTGCCATCGCGGGCGGCTAGAGTCGCCACGAAGGAGACCGAACATGAACATTGCGCTGTGGATCGTTCAGGGGTTGCTCGCGGCCGTCTTTCTGTTCGCCGGTGGCATGAAGCTGGTCCTACCGATTGAGGAGATGACGAAGCAGCTGCCGCTGCCGGGCCTTTTCCTGCGGTTCATCGCCTTGTGCGAGGTGCTCGGCGCGATCGGCCTGATCCTCCCTGGGCTCCTGCGCATTCGACCGGGCCTGACAGCGCTGGCCGCCGCCGGGCTCGCGATCATCATGATCGGCGCGACAGTGACCACGCTGATGACCGGCGATGTCGCGATGGCGCTGATCCCGCTGGTGGTGGGGCTGCTCTCGGCTTTCGTCGCCTATGGGCGCTGGCGGCTGGCGCTGCGTCGCTAACTCACAGGTTCCTGCAATGCCGATTCCGGGCGTCGGAAATGAACCGCTTGACCCGGGGCGTGGACTTTTCTATTTTGGGCTGCCGATCACGATAGCTTCGAACAACCCCTTCAGGATTCAGGTGCGCCGATGAAATTAATGAGACCACCCTATCAATTGGAGTTCTTGTTCATCCTAGCTGGCCTATTCTTGGTTTGTCTCGCGCAGAGAAATGCTACGGCCGCCGACAAAATACATGTGGCCTACTCGGCAATCGCCCCCACGCAGGGTGTCCTGTGGGTTGCAGAAGTAGGCGGGTTACTTACTAAGAACGGCCTTGATGCGGAGATCATCTACACGCGGGCGGCAATCGAAACACTGATTGCCGGTGAAGTTCAGTTTGGACAGATGACGGGCGCGCTAATGTTCTCTGCCAGACTGCAAGGAGCCGACCCCGTGATGCTGGCCGGAGTGCAGGATTTCCTGAACGATCGGCTCGTCGTCCGTCCGAATATCAACTCCGTGGAGGAGTTGAAAGGCAAACGCGTAGGCGTTTTTCGTTTTGGATCGGCGTCGCACCTGCGCTTGCTGAATGTACTGCCGAGATACGGCTTGGGTGAAAGGGACGTCACTTTCCTGCAGGTCGGCGATACACCCGAACGTCTAATCGCGCTGCACGGGGGTTCGATCGATGCTACCTTGCTCTCACCGCCGGATCACTTCCAAGCGCTTCGCGGCGGCGTAAAGATTTTGCTCAATCTTCGCGATTTGAATGTTCCATACCAGGGAACCGGCTTGGTTACGACTCAGCGTTTGCTCGCTCGAAACCGTGATCTGGCAAGACGTTTTGTAAAATCATTCGTCGAAGCCATTTACCTGGTGAGGACCAATCCGACCCTATCGAAGCGGGCGTTTGCCAAATACCGGCAAACGAAAGACGACAAGCGAATCGAAGACGCTTACCAAACGCTCCGTGAGATCGTTAAGCCCAAGCCATACCCATCGCTTGAGGGTTTCAGAACGATCATCAAGGATGCGAGCGATCGAATTGCCGCGGCAAGGACGGCGAACCCGAAGGACTTTATGGATGCGAGTTTACTCGAAGAGCTCGATCGCTCCGGATATATCGACTCGCTCTATCGATAGGTAGAGAAATGAAAATTGGAGTCCTGGAGTATTGGAGTACTGGAATCTCTCGGCCCCATCACTCCAACACTCCATTACTCCATTAAGCCAGTCTTCAAGCGGAGGCCATATGAAGCGAAGCACGAAACGGATCATGACCACCCACGCGGGCAGTCTGGCGCGGCCGAAGGATCTCCTCGAAATGATGGATGCCAAACTTCGCGGCAAGCCCTACGACCAGGAAGCTTACGCCAACCGGATTCGCGGCGCCGTGGCCGAGATGGTGCGCCAGCAAGTGGAATGCGGCGTCGACATCGTGACCGACGGTGAGCAAAGCAAGCCGAGTTTCAACGCTTATCTGGTCGAACGGCTCACCGGCATCGAACCGGTGGCGAGTTCCGAGGAGCGAATCGCCGCGCGCATGAAGACCGATGAGGCACGCGCCTTTCCAGAATATTACGAAAAGTATTTCGCTGAGCATATGTGCGGCGTCGGGCCGAATCTGCCGGTCGCTTGCACCGGGCCGATCACCTACAAAGGACAGCAAGCGGTGCAAACGGACATTGAGAATTTACGGGCGGCGTTCAACGGTCTAAGTCCCGAAGAGGTTTTCATGCCGGCCATCGCTCCGGGCTTTTTTAGCAATCAATATTATCGTACGGAGGAAGAATTTCAGTATGCGTTGGCCGAAGCGCTGCGCGTGGAATATCTTGCGATCGTCGACGCGGGCTTCATCCTGCAAATCGATGACCCTTCATTAACGCGGCTTTATCGGACCGAGCCTTCGTTGACTGTCGCCGAGCGGGTCCGCGACGCGGAGATTTACATCGAGGCGCTGAATCACGCGCTGCGCGGCATTCCTGAGGCGAAGATTCGCTATCACACCTGCTACGGCATCAACGAGGGACCGCGCGTCTTCGATATCCCGCTTAAAGATATCATCGGTCTCATGCTCAAGGTGAACGCCGAAGCCATTTCGTTCGAGGCGGCAAATCCGCGCCATGAGCACGAGTGGCGCCTTTGGGAAAACATCAAGCTTCCGGCGGGTAAGATACTTATTCCCGGCGTCATTACCCATTGCAGCAACATCGTCGAGCATCCTGAATTGGTCGCCGAGCGGATCATCAGATACGCCAAGCTCGTAGGACGGGAGAACGTGATCGGAGGCAGCGACTGCGGCTTTTCCTCGCAAGCGACATTTACCCCTGAGATTCATCCTACTGTAGTGTGGGCAAAGTTTAAGGCGATGGCGGAAGGCGCGAAGATCGCCACCAAACAACTATGGTCGTGATCCTAGTTGGATCGTGAATCCGTTCCAATTGAGACAAACGTGCAAATCATCAATCCCACCAAATCCCGTTCATGGTCCCTGAACACGCGCGCCGTGCAGGCTATAGGTTTGCCGTTATGGCTTACCCTTACCCCTTTTCATCAACGCGAAGTTCAGTGTGGATTGTATGCAGATTTGGACGGCCTTTGTTTGACTCGCATACGTCTTCGCGGATGCGGTGACGTCATAGCTTCCGCAAGCTAAGCCATTGAATGAGTACGAACCGTTGCTCGGGCTCGTGGTCGTGAAAGTGCTTGCTCCATTGCTCGCGGTGATCTTTGCGCCGCCAATAAATGCTCCGTTTCCGGCATCCGTCACGATTCCTTGTAAGCTTCCTGTCAAAGGAGGAGGTGGCGGCGTCGTACCCTCTTTGGCGGCAAGCACCGCGGCCCCGGCTTGAAGCAGACCCCAGCCATAGCTTGAATCCCAACCCGAGGCGCCGTAGTCGCGCGTCGCTGATTCCAAGTAAGTTCTTACTTGATCTGGATTTAGGCCCGGGTTTTCACCTAGCATCAGCGCGACCGTACCCGTGACATGCGGGGTCGCCATCGAGGTGCCCGCATAGAACACGGAGCAAAACTCGGTATAAAGATTGATCCCGAAAAGCTGGTAGTAAAGCGCCATGGTCATGGCGTCATAGCAAAAAGTCACCTGTAGAATACCATCTCCGTAACCATCACCGTTCTGATCCGCATTAGGATCGCCGCCTGGCGCTACGATGTCGAGGGCAGTACCTCCCGTGGAATAAGAGGTCCTCTGCCCGTCGAATCGAGTAGCGCCGACGGCTATGGTCGTGGAATATGCCGCGGGACAGTTGACGACGCTCCCGCCATCGTTTCCGGACGCGGCAACGACCACGACGTTATGGTCGTAAGCGTATTGTAACGCCGCGTTGAGTCCAGGGATTTCCGTACACACCTGTCCCGTTGTCGCATCCGGTGAACCGGTGTTCGGGAAACCGAGGCTCAGATTGATCACGCGCGCGCCGTTGCCGACGGCATGATAGATGGCTTCGTTCAGATCGTCGCTAGATCCCGAGCCGTCCCACCCGAGAACTTTTAACGGCATGATACTCGCTTGGTAAGCTATTCCGGCAGTAGCCAGATTGTTATTCGTGTCCTGAGCGATCGTGCCGGTCACATGAGTACCGTGGCCGTTGTCATCGTTGGGATGGTCGTCATTATTGTAGAAATCCTTCGGTGAAACAAAGTTTTTGTTCAAGTCGGGTGCCTGCACGAAGGGGCCCGAGGCTTCATAGGCGACGCCGGTGTCAATAACTGCCACTATTATGCCTTGGCCTTTGTTCGCAATTGTATCCCAGGCTTCCTCCGCCCAAATCCCCCCCGCTGTGTTGTAAAAATTCCACTGATAAGGCTGGTAGTAAGTATCGTTGGGAACTCCAAAAGCTCGCGCTACATAGTTATAACCAGCTTCTTCGACCAGCGGACTATTCCTGTAGACGGTCAATATTTGCGCCAAGTCTGCTCCATCGGGAAAACCGAGGCGGTGCAAACCGGAAAGGGGTTGCACTTTGAGGACACGAGCGCCAAGTGACGCGTGAAGGCCTTCGATGACATTGGCGGGGACGCCGGGCCGGAATTTCACAACCAACTGACCTGCTTCTCGATGTGGTCCCCCGGCGGGAGTTAAGTGATCGTTGGCTCCGGCAACGATTCTCGGAGATTGTGGAATCTGAGCAAGGACACTGTCAAAGGCGTTAAGAGCGAGAAAACAGGACAGCAGTACTGGGAGAAAGAAAATGTGATGCATGACTTACCCTCCTTAGGAGGTATTTCTTGAGGTACGGTTACATGACTGAGGGCAAAAGAGATGCCAATCTTGCTTCCGTGACAAACGAGGACAAATCGTGATGAAAGAATAAAATGGGAAACGATCGATGGGACGTTTATGTCATGCGGGACATGCCAAAGCGGAACATCGATCAAAATGGGCAAGCGGCCGCGCAGGACGGGTGACTTTAGGAATCGGCGTCGGCGCCGATTTTTGGCTTAAATGAGCACGTGAGGACGTCAGACTTGCATTATTTGCTAATAAATCAGTGCGACCGCCCGGTATCGAATTTGAGCCTTCCTGGCAGTTGCGGATTTGCGCAATTGAGCAAACACGCAAGTTCGTGTTGGTCGAGAGTCGTAGCGCTAAACGGAGGACAAGAAGCCGTAGCACTCCGCTAAAATGTCCGTGTTCAAGGCCGATAGCCAAAAACTCGGAGTTGCGTTAAACGGGATTGGACTAACCCGACAAGCCGCGCGGAAGTTGCGACTTATCGGATTATGCGGTCGAGGCGATTGATCGAAAGATTGTTTAGATATCAAGGCGCGAATCCGAATATAAACAGGGCCCGCGCTTGACGCAACGTGGACGAAACCGAGACGGGGGGACGTTAGCGATGCCCCCAAATGGTTCGGAGCGGGAACCGCCGCTCAGACTAGGCCCAACATGCCGGCCAGCGCGCCGGCCGCGAGCAGCCACAGCGGGTTCCATGATTTGCGCAGTACCACCGCGACGGTGAGCAATGTGAGCAAGTAGCCGCGCCAGTCGTGGTTCACCGCGCGCATCAGTATCGTCGCGCTCGCGAACATCAGTCCGATCGTAATCGGCATCAGGCCCCGGCGAACGGCGCGGCCGATTGGGGCGTTGGGATAGCGCTCGTTGAAGTGCCCGACAAGCAGCGTAAGCGTGGTCGCCGGCACGAGCAGTGGGATCGTCGTCGCGGCTACGCCCGCCCACCCCGCCAGGTGCCAGCCGATAAGGGTGACGTACATGACGTTGGGGCCGGGCGCCACCTGCGCCAAGGTGTAGATCTCGGCAAACTGCGCGCTCGTCAACAGGTGGTGCGCCTCCACCAGATAACGGTGGATGTCCGGCAGGATCGTCGACGGACCGCCGACGGCCACGAACCAGAGGGCCAAAAAATGCAAAAACAGCGCGCCGAGGTCAAGGCGGTCCATCACTCCTTCTCCTTCCAGGTCGCGCCAATAGCCAAGGGCGCGAGGGCACCGATAACCCAGAGCAGCGGCCAGCGCATGACGCCGACGCCCACAAAGGCCAGCATGCCGAACAGCCACGGCCGCCAGTGGCGCGGCAACACGAAGGCGAGCTTGATGACGGTGGCGAGCAGCAGCCCCGCCGCCACGATGGACATGCCGGCGAGCGCTCGCTGCACCTGCGGCAGAGCGCCGTAATGCTGGTACAGCACGCCCATGCCGATGACCACCAGACAGGGCCAGCCCAAGTACCCGGCGACGGCCGCTGCGGCGCCGCTCCAGCCGGCGAAACGATAGCCGACCATCACCGTCAGATTGAGGACGTTCGGCCCGGGCAGGAGTTGTCCGAGTGACAACAACTCGACAAACTCCCGCTCGGTGAGCCAGCGTTGTCGCTCGACCAGCCCGCGCCGCGCCCAGAACAGCGCGCCGCCGAAGCTGGACAGGCTAATCCGGGAGAAGGTCAGGAACAGCGCGAACCGGCCGACGCGCGGCTTGTGCGATTCTATTTGCTCCATGGTTTCTTGACTCAGAGCATTTAACGGGTTGAACGTCAAATAATCGGCTTGAGTCAGACTGGCGAAATCTATTGATCGGACGGATTAAGTGAACGTGGGGAATCGGTCGGTCGCGGCTGACGCCGCGAAACTAATTCGGGGTGATTTGTGTTTGTGAGAAGCAGGACGACCACTCAAAGTGGCATCATAAAAATTGTGTCCCCAGAATTCTGACCTGTTTCGCAGCGTTAAGTTGCTTTCGACGGTAGTGGACAGCAAAGACCACACATCAGGGCATTTCCGCTAGTAATCTTCCATAACCCTGAAGGGGCTGCCTGATATGGAGTCGCTTCTGTATCGCCCAGATCTTAGCAACGGTATTGGTTATGACGGGAACCTGGAGGTCCTGCTCCAGGGTTTGCGCTGCGTCAAGGGCTCCCCAGCCGCCGCCGCCGCCGGGTATCCAAATTCCCTGGACGTCCTTGTTTTTAAGAAATTGCTGCTTCGTAAAGGAATAAATCTCCTGGGAGGAAAGTCTATCGACCTCGGCCCAGGTAGCGATCCCCTCTATGCCTAAGACCTCAAAGCCCGCCTCGCGGAAATAAGCGGCTGACTTCCGATTGGTCTCATCCCCAAAGTATGTTATGCCCACCATCCTTTTTACTCCCAGGGCCTTCAGAGCCTCCACCTGGGTCATGCCTGAGGTAATAACGGGAATGCCGTGCCTGTCTTCCAGGCTTTTGACAATCTCCTCTTCGCCTCGGTAGCCCCTGAGGATAAAGGGCGGAGCGCCCATGGGATGGATCAGGTCTACCTTCAGGGCAGCCAGTTTTGCCACTTTCTCCTTGATGGGTTCCATGGCGTCGAGCAACTCTTTTTGCGTTCCTTCCTTAATGCCCTCGTCAAGATACAGGGGGATTACCCCGATTCCTTCGGGAAGAAGACGAATGATCTCTTCCAGCGAACCTGGTCGATAACCGGGCTTAATGAGTCCCACCACCCCTCGCCAGCTTGTATACGACATGACTGCACCCCCTTATTCAAGAATTGATTTATCGTGGCAACCCTTGCCTTACTTTTTCAGGAAAATCTCGCGGCATCATTTCCCATATTTAGCCTCACTTGCTGCCGAAAATATCCTGGAAGAGTTTGATGTAGAGATCGAAGTCGTCGTAAATCTCAGGCGCGGTAAATGCCGGTGTGACGCCTTGCAGCAGAGTCGGTGGGTCAGGCAGAGTGTCGCTGCGGTCGGGAATACGCCGGAGCGAGCGCGTCACCTCCTGGCCCTTTTGAGAGAGCATGAAATCAATGAAGAGTTTTCCCGCACTAGGATGAGGAGCTTTCGCCGACAGCGCTATGGGGTGGAGGTTGGCAAACGAAGGGGCAAGCGGAACCCACTCCACCGGCGCCCCGCTGGTCTTCAGCGTGTCGAAGTTGTGCATATAGGCAGTAAGCGTGCCGTTGAACTCGCCGGCGGCTACGAGTTGAGCCAAGAGCGTTCTACCGATGCGCAGGTCAGGTTTTTGCGCCGCCAGCGCGCGCATAAAGCTCAAGCCTTTTTCCTTTCCCATCCCGCTGATCGTCGCGGTGAACCATTCGTAACCGCGGCCTTCGACGCCGACCTGCCCCTTCCAAAAAGGCTTGAGTAGATCTTCATGCGATCGCGGAATGTTCGCCTTCGGCACAAGTTTGGTGTTGAACCCAAAAACCGCGTAGGTGGTATATGTGGAGGTCCAAAATCCCTGGGGATCTTTGAACCCTTCCCGGAAATATTTCCGTTCAGGCGAGTCATAGGCCGCCAGCAGCCCGCGTTTCTTGAGCAGGTAACCGTAGAATCCCGTCGTCGAAACCACGTCCCAGAACGACTTGCCGGCCCGATTTTCATTGAGAATCTTTTCCATTAATTGAGAATCGGTGGTGCGGCTAAACTGGACGTCGATCTTAGGATAGATCTTCTTGAAGCTATCCGTGATCACCTTCGTGTCTGACGCGTTGGCCGTAGTGTAGAAAACGAGCTTTCCTTCCGCTTCGGCCTTCTCCTTCCACTCGGCGGCCAACAAATCCCGTGACAGCAAGCATCCGCATCCGAGAATGGCCATATAAATCCACAGCCAATTGCAGCGTTTCATTTGCGGCTCCTCCACGTTCGCTGAAAATCACCGGCGCCTAGGGAAATTGTTCTAATTGCCACCCGAGCGCAACGCGATTTCTTCTGGGCGACTCTAAAAACTCGATTTTCTTGAGGACGAGTCCGTTCAGTTGTTTTTCAAGAGCGTACTCCAAGCTCATGCTTGGCGTCAAACTCTTTTTTCTTTCGTTTCTTTCGTTTTTCTTGGTTGTCTCGCTCATTTTGGCCTATTTGAATTCTTCCTCAGCTTTGCTTTTTCAAGAGCTGTTGGCCAACCGCATTAACCGCTCATACCGAGCCATATTGTAAATCAGATTCATCAACCCAATCGCTGCCGTCGTTCTGCGGATCCCAATGCAGCGTAAGAAAATTCCGCGCATCGAGTTAAAGCCCCGCCCGCGAAGCCGAGCGAAGCGAGTTTACTACCTCCATCAAATCCTTGGCAGCACACGGAGTTATTTGCGCGCCGATCGAGGTCGAGCGAGCCGGTTCATTAGAGCCTTCGTGGATGGGATCGCTTATTTCAAGAAAAACAAAAACGAAAGCCTGGAGGTTTTGAGGAAAAAACTCAGAATAGATCCACAAGGGGAGAAACATCTCGCGAAATCCTATGAGCTCCTCGCCTCCTCCTACTACGACAGGGTTCCTTACTGGAAACCGTACTGGATTTTGTCGCAAAGGATAACCCCAAAGCCAAAGGCGCCGATCCCAAGTCCTTCGTCGATAGCAGTATCGTGAGAGAGCTGGACACGAGCGGTTTTGTCAAATCGCTCTACGAAAACTAGCGGCGTTCAGGAATAGGGAGAGGACGGGCTAGTGTAGTGAGTCATAAATCCTTTTACTTTGATTGTCATTCTGAGCGAAGCGAAGAATCTCGCCCTTTCAACTACATGAGACCCTTCACTCCGTTCAGGGTGACACCTAAAAACCCTTTTCAGCACCCTGCTAATGTAAAGAAACGTTGGACTCACTCCAGGTGGCGATGGGGGTCGCCATGTGGTATCTGTCTCGAAGTTTCGCGTGAAAAGGATCGACGGATAGAAATTGAACTCTGCAAGGACAGTCAAAAGCTGGCCGAAAGGGGGCTGACCATGAAACGACGACAGAACATCTTCTTAGTTATTTCCCTTTTGCTTACATTCTTATGGGAAGCTCCGGCGCATGGACTTGATAGGGTAAGAGTAGGGTTGAGCGCGTTGAGTCCAACAAACTGGGCTGTTTGGGTAGCGGAGGAGCAGGGCTTTTTTAAGAAGCATGGCATCGACCCTCAAGTGATATTTATCGGTGGCGGTTCTGCAAGGGGCGTCAATGCCCTAGTGGCTAAAGAAGTTCAGTTTATGATCATAGGTGGAGTCGGGGTGATCGGCGCTGCGCTGCGAGGCGCAGACGTGGTTATGATCGCGTCCAATGTCAACATCAGTACTCAACGATTGATCTCGAGGCCCGAGATCAAGACTTGGGAGGATCTTAGAGGAAAAAGGGTAGGAGTCACTGCGTTCGGCTCCAATACTCATTCCGTCCTTTTGATGGTTCTCAAGCGATGGTCCATGAAGCCTGAGGACTTAGTCATTCTGCAAGTTGGTCCATCTCTAACGATGGTTATAAGCTTAGAGAAGGGGTTCATCGATGCCGCGGTTCTGACGTCACCGGCAGACTTTATGGCTGAGGAAAAAGGAAATCGTGTTTTGGCAGATCTGGCTGATATGAAGGTCTATTCGCTTCAGAGCACGCTGTCCTCGACCCGTGAGTACCTGAGGGGCCATGAAGATCAAGCCACCAGATTTGTCAAAGGGTATGCGGAAGGGATCGCTTTTATCAAAAAAAATAAGGATCAGAGTCTGGCCATTCTACGAAAAAAACTCAGAATGGATCCCGGTCAAGAGGCGTACCTGGGCAAGACCCACACTCTTTACGCCTCAAAATATCTCGACGGGGTACCTTATGTTTCAATTCAGGGAGTCAAAACTTTGCTGGAGTTTCTAGAACCTCAGAGCCCAAAAGCCAAGAGTGCTGATCCGGAATCATTTGTTGACAGCCGCATAGTTCGGCTTATCGAGAATAGTGGTTTCTTCAAAAAACTCTACGAGTGATAAGAATGGCGATGGTCGAGAGTCGCCAAACCCACGTCATGATCGAGAGCGCCGTAAAAAATGTCAGGAAAACGGCGTCAGAGGTTTTTAAATCCATTTGCGTGTACGGGACCTTTTCAGGAGGAATTGATGTTTAACGATCTTAGGGAGTTCATCAGGAAGGCTGAAGAGATCGGTGAATACAAGATGATCGAAGGAGCTGATTGGAACGAGGAGATAGGAGCCATCGGTGACCTGCAATCACAGTCTCCCGATTCACCATTGTTGGTGTTCGATAGGATCAAAGGATACCCACCGGGATACCGAGTCGCCACCAACCTGGCTACCTCAGCGAAGAGAATCGCTCTTTGTTTCGGACTGCCGCAGGAGGCCAAGGGTATCGAGCTGGTGAAGGCATTTCGCGATAAGCTTAAGGAAGATCTCACGCCTGTTCCACCGGTGGCGGTTGCCAGTGGTCCGGTGAAGGAAAACATTTTGCTCGGGAATGATATCGATCTGTACAAATTTCCCACGCCCAAGTGGCATGAGCTGGACGGCGGCCGCTATATTGGGACGGGTAGTGCGGTGGTAACGAGAGATCCGGATGATGGCCGGATAAACATCGGAACCTATCGGGTGCAAATTCAAGACAAGTCCACTGCGACCGTGTCCTTAGCGCAAGGTCACCACGGCAATATTATCGCGAGGAAATACTGGGCCAAGGGGCTGGCCTGCCCGATGTCTATTTGCTGCGGACAAGCTCCGATCCTGTACGCGGCTGCGCACTTCGACATCCCCTGGGGGCTCTCGGAATATGATTGGGCAGGGGGATGGCAAAAAAAGCCTATCGAAGTCACCAAAGGGGTAGCCACTGACCTGCCTATTCCAGCCACAGCGGAGATCGTGCTCGAGGGCGAGCTTGTACCGCGTGAAGTTGAAACAAGGGCGGAGGGGCCCTTTGGCGAATGGGACGGATATTATGCCGGTGGCGTCCGGCAGTTGCCTGCCTTCCGGGTTAAGTCCATTCTGCACCGTAACGACCCTATTCTCCAGGGTAATCCTCCTTCGATCCTGCCCCGCGTGTGGACATTGGGCCGGCATATACAGAAAGCAGCCGCGCTCTGGGCTGAACTGGACAGGCAGATTCCCGGCGTGAAGGGTACGTGGATGATAGAAGAAGCCACGGTGCGCAGAATCGCGGTCATTTCGCTCCAGCAATTGTATGGCGGGCATGCAAAACAGGCGGCAGTGATCGCCGCAGGAGTGTTGGCGACGGCTTATGCGCTGAAATATGTAATCGTGGTGGACGAGGACATCGATCCCTCCAACATCTCCGAGGTGCTATGGGCGTTAGGGACCAGGAGCGAGCCGGAAGAAATTGAGACAATTAAGGGATGGTGGGGAAACTGGTCCAACCCGTTGCTTACGCCGGAGCAGAGACAACTCGATGACCGCACCCGCTCACTAGGAATTATCCTTGCCTGCAAGCCCTACAAATATTTGAAGGAGTTTCCCCCCTCAATCAAAACCAGTCCTGAGCTGGCAAAGAAAATTCGCGAAAAGTGGCCAGCACTTTTCAAGTGATTGGAGTCCAGCGATCCGCAACGGAGAGTGAGTTACAGTGTCGGCGGAGCAAGGTGTGAGACTGGAGTAGCGAAGGTACCGAGCTGCGCAGTATCAAAGTCTTTTTTGGTGCTTGGCAATCTGTCGCAGGCGGGTTACGGATACTACTCACGGCACTGATGGTCTCAAACCTCTTAGGGGCAGAGGCCCATTGCCTTCGCTACGGATGGCTCGCACCTGGCTCTCTGTGTCAACTTCTACCTGGGGAATCCGGGCTCAATATCCGAGCCGTCCCGCAAGATTTTTGATCCGCTGCAAGTCTTCCTTGAGATCTTCCCGTGCTTCGAGTTCCTTAAAGCCTTCCTGAACGAGTTTCAGTTGACCTAGCTTTTCCATATCAGGCGGCTCATCAAGCACGCCGACCTCGACTGCTTCCTGAAGATAGCCCTCCAAATTGGTCGGCAGGCCATTGTAAGGGAAAGGAAGATGCTCAACATTCGCCGGTGAGGAGCAGGTGGGCTTGCGGCGCTGCTCATCAGGGTCGGGACTCTCTCGACGCAACCTACGCTCCACCTGCAGGCACTGAGCATAGGTCTCAGGCTGTTTACGCATATACCAGTACGCCCGGATCATTCCCTTGATGCAGGCCTTGACCATCTCCGGCTTCTCCTGCAACGCCTTCCCCGTGGCCACATTGACGCGGTCCGGGTGCCCCTTTGGATAGTGGGCCGCGATATTAAAAACATCACTGAAGCCCTCCCCCCGAAGCAGCTCCGTATCGCTTGGGTCCTGGAAGATGGCATCGACGAGCCCCGCGCGCAACCTCTCTGGAGCGTTAGAGGGGTTGTTGCCTCGCACCCAGTTGACGTCGGTGTGAGGGTTCAGGCCCGCGCGCTTTAGCCAGGGGCGCATGACCGTTACGAAAATATCCTCCAAGTCAATGACGCCGATACGCTTACCCTTGAGTTCCTCAAGGCTCTTGATGCTCCTGGCACCGACTAAATGGTGGGGCATGTTGTTACGCCAACCAGCCACGATATAGAGTTCATGGCCTTTTTTCTGGAGATACGCCACGGTAGAGGGCTTAACGTCCATGGCGATGTCAATATCCTGCTCCTTCATGCGCTGGGCTAGCGTCTCTTTCTCGAACATAAAAGGCGCTATGCCTCCCCTGATGATCTCGTAATTGGCCTTGCCATCCTCGTCCCGAAGACCCTCGTCGTAGAAAAAATTCATTTCGTGCGCGACCTGAATGGGTATGAGATGCAAGACATGATAACAGGCGGGAGCAATCCGTAGTTTCTTGGCCATGTGTCTTCCTTATTTCGGATATATTTCGAGAAACGTCGAAAGTTGAACATATAACTCAGCTTCCTTCCGGCCTGCAAGAAGTTTTTTTCCGGCGCCGATCTCTTCTTCTGCTATTGAGGTCATGATTTAGAGGTTATCTGGCGTCTTTGCGACCGAGGGCCGAGCCCTTCCGAGCGCGGGCTCAGCCCAAGGCTGATCCGTCCTTTGGCGGAAATGGGTTCGTGCCTTGTAGGCCACCACCCCGTCCTCTCCAAGGGTGGAAATTCCAAGCGGCTGGGCCTGAAGCGAACCTTCGCGTCATTATGCCCCCGCTCTCCAGGCCTCGTCCCTCGGTCGCATCTTAGTTACTTACTTCTGGACTCTTTAGTAAGCTTCCTCAGGGCCATCGCTGAGTGTCAGTGGACATTCGATAAGCAGAGATGATAGGGTCCCGTCACAGAGAAACAGGAGTCCTCTAAATGCAAATAGAAAATTACGACGTAGTAGTCGTCGGCTTTGGTAATGCGGCGCAGGCGGCAGCATTTTCCGCTCACAGTGCGGGAGCGAGAGTTCTCGTGCTGGAAAAGGCCCCTCCTGCGAAGAGGGGCGGAAACACATCGTATAGCTACGGGGCACAGTTTCGTCATGTTCATAACGGGATTGCCGACGTAAAACCGCTCCTGCCTCACATTTCTGAAAAGGAGTGGGAGAAAATCGATCTTGCGGCTTACACCAAAGACGATTTCTACGCTGACATGATGCGGGTCACGCGGGGCAAGGCGGTCCCAGAGCTGGCGGAGCTTTTGGTAAACGAGTCGTATCCCACGGTTAAATGGATGCAGGAATCGGGAATCCAGTGGGAGATTCTTTACAGTGCCGCGGTGCCCGATGGCGAGCGCTTTCGGTGGCATCATGGCAGCAGCTTCATTCATTCCAAAGACGGCGGCTTTGGCCTGGTGCAAATGTGGCAGCGCGTCCTTGAGCGTCAGGGGATCGAGATTCGCTTTGGGACTGCGGCCGTGCGTCTCCTGACCGATGAGAAGGCTCGAGTTTGCGGTCTCGTGGCTCAGAATTCCGACGGGCTAGTGGAAATACACTGCAAGGGAGTTGTACTCGCCAGCGGTGGCTTCCAGGCCAATCCGGCGATGCGGGCGCAGTTTCTCGGGAGCGGCTGGGACCTCGGCAAAGTGCGCGGCAGCAGGTACGACACTGGTGACGGCATCCAGATGGCTTTGGAGATCGGCGCCCAGCCCTTTGGCCACTGGGGCGGCAGCCATGCGACGCCGATCGATGCCGATGCCGGCGACTACGAAGCGGGATTTCTGGATCCGGCTAACCGCCGTCACCGGACTCACCGCTACGGCTGGACGTTGGGTATTATGGTCAATACGGAGGGAAGACGTTTCATCGACGAGGGTGAAGATTTTAACGCTTATACCTATGCGAAGACCGGCGCGGAGATCATCAAGCAACCCGGCAGCGTGGCTTACCAGATTTTCGATGCGAAGCTCAAGGAGGCGATCGACCGCTATCTTTACCAGGGCGCCACGCCGATCGTGGCAAATTCCATTAGGGATCTAGCTGAGCAACTCGAGATCAACCCGGATGTCTTGGTGCAAACCGTAGAGCAATTTAACGAGGCGGTGGTGGAGGATCGCCCGTTCAACGAGGTGATTCGAGACGGCCGGGCGACCCAAGGGATCTATCCGCCCAAAACAAATTGGGCGCAAAAGATCGATACCCCGCCCTATACCGCCTATGCCGTAGCGAGTGGCCTGACGTTCACCTATGGAGGTTTGAAGATCAATACAAGCTGCCAGGTGCTTAACCGGCTGGATCAGCCCATTGCCGGCCTTTACGCAGCCGGCGAGCTTACCGGAGGCTTTTTCTACTACAACTACCCCAGTGGGTCGGGACTCATGCGCGGCGCGGTGACCGGACGGATTGCCGGACAAAACGCCGCCAGCTAACCAGGATTATTCACGGACCGAGGAAGAATCACGACGCCGTGTCGATCGAGGCGTGAGCCCGGAGGAGCGAAGGCACAGAGACGAAAAGTTTCAGCGCCATGCATGGCGCTTGGCACGGCGCGCGAATTTTTTTCCAGCCGTCCGTTTTACAAACTCAGTCTGGAGGCCGCATCGAGGCACAGGTCCATTGCCTTCGCTCCGGATGGCTCGCGCCTCGATTGCTGTCACGCGTGAATGATACGGGCCAGGCGATTCTTCGTTTTTTCGCTCTCACGCTACCGAGGAGGCGAAGGAGCGTAAAAAAAAGCCCTGTGCCAACCCATCGCATTCAGTCCCGCATCGGAGGTGCGAATATGGCGCGAAGAAAAAAAACCAAGGCATTTTGCCTTTTAAGTTTTTGCCTGCTTCTCGGCTGGAAATCACTTGCAGGGGCGGCAAGTGTTACGGTGAGCAACTTTGCCACCAGCATTACGAGCGAGAGCGTAACTGCTATATGGGTGGCCAAGGATCGAGGCATATTCCGAAGGCATGGCCTGGATGTCCGCTTCATCCAGATGCCGACCTCGTCTGTAGCGGTAGCGGCGCTTATTGCCGGAGAAATCGACATGGCGGTGATCGGACCGGGGCACCTGCTCAACGCCGTCTCCGCTGGGGCCGATGTCGTCGGAATTGCCAACCTCGTCCAGAAGCTCGACTACAGGTTCGTGAGCCGGCCTGAGATAAAGACTCCAGAGGACCTCCGTAGCAAGAGCGTGGCTATCAGCGGACCTGGCGCGGTCTCCCACATCGTGGCGCTCCTATCGCTCCAGAGGCTCGGCCTTGACGCAAACCAGGCAAAGATCGCATTCCTGACCATTCCTGGAACCGAGGTGAACCGGCGTGCTGCCCTTGAGACGAAAAAAGTGGATGCCACATCCTTGAACGGCTCGGTCGGAGACTTGTATGCACGGCGTGGTTATACAATGCTTTTCAACTTCAAGGATTCTGGGGTCACCATGCCGCAGACCATGATCGTGACGACGCGACGGACCATTGCCGCGAAGCCTGAGGTCGTAGAGGCGTATATGAAGGGGTTTATCGAAGCGATTGCGTATCTATTAGAGCCGGCCAACAAGAGTTCCGTGACGCGGGTCATCGCGTCTAACCTCCGGCTAAACGACGCTATTGCAGCCGAAGAGGCCTACCATGCAGTCGTCAACTCATATGACCGGATTCCATATCCGAGCGCTGAAGGGATGAAATTATTGCATGGGATCCTGGGTTCCCTTAACCCCAAGCTCGCGCAGGTAAGGCCCGAAAGCACTGTAGACAGTGGACTGATTAACAGGTTAGAGAGTTCAGGGTTTGTCCAGAGCGTCTATAAAAAGCCGTAGGAGGCGGGCGAGAATTCCGGTCGCGAAGAAACGGAGCGTACACACTGCCGGAGTACAGGAGCTTGCGCGGATGATTTTGGCGGCGAAAATGATGCGCTAAGGCCGGGAAACACTGTCTGTTGGGCGAAAAATTCTAATAGTACTCACACATAGCGTGGTCCGACCCGTGGCGAAAAGATTGTTTAAATGTCCAGGCACGACCCCGAATCCTGACCCCGAATCCTATTGTTTCCAATGCGGCGGATAGGTGCGCTGGTAATTCGGCAGCGCTTCGATGCGCCGCACCCAACTGGTGACGTTCGGAAACGTTTGCGCAAGCGGGAGCAAGCCTAAATCCAACGGCTGAGCGGCTTCTTTGGAGGCAGCGCGCACGAGCAACTGGACCAACGGAAATACGCCGATGTCCGCAGCGGAAATCTTGTCGCCAACCAGCCAATGTGCACCGGCCAAACGCTCGTCGATCATGTTGAGCTCGTGGCGAAGCGTTTGAGCGGCCTGTTGGATCTCTTCGACTTTGTCCAATCCTTTGCCAAAGAAAATCGGGCGGACGACTTTATCGCCCGCACTCACGATATAGGATTCACATTCAGCGAGCGCGCGCCAGATCAAACCCGTTTCTTCGGGCGTTTTGCCAAAGAGCGGTGGATCGGGGTATTTGCGATCGAGGTAACTCATGATTGCGAGCGACTCGTAGAGAACGAAATCTCCATCTTTGAGCGTGGGGACTTTGCCGCGCGGGTTGAGACGAAGATAGGCCGGCGCTTTGTGTTCGCCTTTGGAAAACTCCAAGAGTTTCGATTCATATGCCAGCCCTTTCACTTCCAATGTCAGCATAACCCGCCAAGCGAAGGGACTGCCGCTGCCCCAATAAAGTTCGATTGCCATGGTTTTTTCCTTTCTATAGAATCTGACCGTTAATTAGTTAGAGGCCAACCGCTCTCCGAGACTTTACCAACAATCGACCGCTGCATCGTTTCACCAAGCTTCCTCACTTGTCGCAAGGATGGACGTCGTAAGGCCTTGCGCCGCGGCAGCAACCTGGGCCTGTTCTCGCCGCGCTACCGATCGGGGGATAGGCTGCGTGTAGCGAGGTACAAGACTCCGAATCCCGACAAATTAAATTGTATTCTCTGAATCCCGTGATCCAAAGGCCGGCATGACAAATCTCGGCCCATCCGAAGCGCCGCCTCGATACCTTGGTAGTAGCCGGGAAGGTGAGCAATCGTGCGATAGCCCATACGCTTATAAAAGAGCTGGGCTCCCTGGTTCCCCGCCCGCACTTCCAGGGCGACATTGAAAATGCCCGCTATGACGGCGCATTTCTCGAGCCACTCGAGAAGTCGGCGTCCGACGCCTGCTCGCCTATACGTCGGAGCCACAGCGAGAAGGTCCAAGTGTGCGTCGTTGTCTCCGTAGCGCATGATCGAAAACCCGGCAATGTTCTCGCGAACGCATGCGACCAGTACGTTAACATTGGGGGCGCGAATACACGCTGCTACCCGGATAGGCGTCCAGCGCCATCGGAGACCGTATTCGATTAAATCCCGCGACAAATTGGCAATCGTCGCAGCCTCTGCCGGTCGCGCCAATCGCAGCGATAGCTCAGAACTTGTCATGACGTGATGGCCTAACGCACAGTACTTTTTATCCCCCAAAGCCCGGCAGCAATCAAGTTCTACGATGATGGTCCGACAGCCGTAGCAAACCGTTCAAAGTTCCGCCTTCCATGCCTGAGCTTGGCGAATGGGTGCAAGGTGGAAAGCCGAAAGCTCGGAACCTGGATCAAATGGGGTTGAACTAAACCGACGGGCCGCACCCAAGATGCGATTCATCGGATTATGCGGTTGGGGCGATCGATCGAAAGATTGTTCAGATATCCAGGCACGGCCCCAAATCCGGGAAGTGACGACAGTCGTGTCCATGTGCAGGAAGATGGCGGCGTCGCGGAAGGGCTTTTCGATGCCGGAGTCGAGCATCACGCCGTTGCTGCATTTTAGACGCCGCTCGCGGGTCAGGAAAGATTGTCGAGATTGTCGGGCCTGCCCCCGGCGCCTCGTGCCTCGATCATACGCGCGATTGCAGTTCATCCAATGGCACTTCGGACATTGGCATGAGCTTGTAGCGACGCATTTCGACGATCTTGATCTCATCGGGATGTGATCCAGAGGTGAATTCGATTAGTATCAGAGATTCGTCCTTTAACTCCTGAATTCCAACCGGCCTAAGAATGAGTTTGGGGTATCGTTCGTGCGCGAAATCGATGGCCTGC
>JACPFE010000333.1 GCA_016183145.1 Deltaproteobacteria bacterium
AAGCATGACGCAGCCCGTGATCCTGGTAATTCTGGACGGATTCGGCATCAATCCACGTAAAGAAGGCAACGCCATCGCCAATGCTTCGATGCCGAATTTTGGCGCGCTCTTGCGGAACTACCCGCATTCGAGTCTTTCCATGTCCGGCATGGATGTCGGGTTGCCCGACGGACAGATGGGCAATTCGGAAGTCGGCCACATGATTCTCGGCGCCGGGCGCATCGTCTACCAGGATCTGACGCTGATTCACAAAGACATCGATGCGGGCGGGTTCCAGGGCAACCGGGTGCTCCTAGAGGCGCTGCGCAAAGCCAAAGCTGCAAGCGGCCGGCTTCATCTGATGGGACTTCTGGGCGATGGCGGCGTGCACAGCCACCAGCGCCATATGGAAGCGTTGCTCGAGATGGCCCGGCGGGAGAAAGTGCCGGAGGTTTATCTCCACCTTTTCCTCGACGGCCGCGATACGCCGCCGACCAGCGCCGAGCAGTTCATACTCGATCTCAACGAGAAGTTGAAGGGCTACCAGAACGTGAAGATCGCCACGGTCAGCGGGCGCTACTACGCCATGGACCGGGACAAAAGGTGGGACAGAGTCGAGAAAGCGTACGCTTGTCTCACCGAAGGCGCCGGCAACCGCGCCGGCTCCGCTCTGGAGGCCGTTCGTAATAGTTATCGCGATAACGTGACCGATGAGTTTGTTCTGCCCACGGTGATCGACGGTGTCGTGCCCGACGGGTTGATTCGCGACGGCGACGGGGTGATCTTTTTCAATTTTCGCGCGGATCGCGCTCGTGAGTTGACGCGCGCTCTGACCGCAGAGACTTTTGCGGAGTTTTCGCGCCGGCGTCGTGTGAACCTGTCAGCCTACACGACGATGACTCAGTACGATGAAACGTTCAATATCCCAGCGGCGTATTTGCCGCGGGAAACGCGAAAAATCATCGGCGAGATCGCCAGTCAGGCGGGGATCAAACAACTGCGCATCGCCGAAACAGAGAAATACGCCCATGTCACTTATTTCTTCAATGGCGGGGAGGAAAGCAAATTTCCCGGCGAGGAGCGCATTCTAATTCCATCGCCGAAGGACGTGGCGACATATGATTTGAAGCCGGAGATGAGCGCCCGCCCGGTGACTGAAGCGCTGGTCAAACATTTGCGCGAGCAAGAGGTCGGATTGGTGATCGCCAACTATGCCAACGCCGATATGGTCGGCCATACGGGCAACTTCGAGGCCGCCGTGCGCGCCTGCGAGGTGATCGATGAATGCCTGGGAAAGGTCGTCGATGCGGCGCTGGGCAAGAAGGGCAAAGTGATCATCACCGCCGACCATGGCAATATCGAGCAACTGATCGACTACGATACCGGTATGCCCCACACGGCTCATACGACCAATCGCGTGCCGGTGATTCTGGTGGACGAAGAACGCAAGCAATGCCGGCTCAACAAAGGGACCGCCATCGACGTGGCGCCGACGATATTGCAGTTGCTCAATCTGCCGCTGCCTAAAGAGATGACTGGACATTCGCTGATCGCGGAGTCTTAGCCGGGCCGTGTTGGGGTGATATTCGTTCAAAGTTCCGTGGTTCGAAGGGCTCACCACGTCCTGAGCCAGTCGAAGGACGGGTTCAAAGTTCAAGGTTTCGGACGAGGGTTTCCGAACGGACTCGGAACATTGAACTTTGAACCTTGAACTTGCTAGGTCGGCGTTTTCCTTCCAAGGTCACGAAGCACTGATATGAAGCTTGCCCCGGCGCGTGGATTCGCGAACGGTTTCGAATGGCTGGTCGACTGGCTCTATCCGCCGCGCTGCCGCGCCTGCGCCGGCCGCATTCACGGCTGCGACGCTGAATATTTTTGTTCCGCCTGCCGGTCGCAGGTTCAAATCGTCGCTCATCCGTTATGTCCGATTTGCGGCCGCCCCTTCCCGGATGCGAGCGGCGACGATCACACTTGTGGGATATGTCTGACGCGCGAGCCTCAGTTTACCCGTGCTCGGGCGTGGGCCTGCTACCCCCGCCAAGAATTAGAGGAGCACCCACTGCGCCAGGTTGTGCAGAAATTCAAGTACGGACGCAAGGTCGCCCTTGGCAAACCGTTGGGACGGCTTCTGGCCCTCGGGTGCCGGGATTTTATACAGGGCGGTAATTTCGATTTGATTATTCCCGTCCCGCTGCATCCTAAGCGGCTGCGCTGGCGTGGTTTCAATCAATCCGTGCTGCTGGCGCGGCAGGTCAGCCGCGCCTATGGCGTTCCCATGGACCCGTTCGTTTTAGTCCGGATTAAAGAAACTCTGCCTCAGACCCAGCTTTCGGAAGAAGAGCGAAGAAAGAACGTTCGCGGCGCATTCGCTCTCAATCCGGCGCGCTCCGTCGACGGGAAAAGCTCTGGCGAGAGCGGTGTCGTAAAATTCCCGTATTGCAATTCAGGATGTGACAATGGCGACGGACGATCAGGTTAGATGGGATCGGCAACATGCCGCGGGTCACGGCTCGGAGCACGCGTCCGGTTTCCTCAAAGAAATCTTGCTGGGCGATAGTTGGCCGATACCTCGCGGCTGGGCGCTGGATATCGCGACGGGGAAGGGCCGTAATGCGATCTTTCTGGCCGAGCAGGGTTTCGACGTGGTCGCGGTCGACGTCTCGCCCGCGGCGCTCGATGACGCGCGCAAGCGCGCGGCGGGAAAATCGTTGTCGATCTCATGGCAGCAAGCGGACCTTGAACGGGTCGAGTTACCCGAGGCGACCTATGATCTCGTCGTCGATTTTAACTACCTGCAAAGATCGTTGATTCCCCAAATCAAAGCCGCCCTTAAGCCCGGCGGACATGTCATCTTCGAGACCTATTTGATCGGCCAAGAGATGATTGGCCATCCGAAGAATCCCGCCTACCTGCTTCGCCACAACGAGTTGCTGGAACTGTTTCGCGACTTTCGGGTGTTATGCTATCGCGAAGGCAAGTTGTCCGATCACGGCGAGGCTTCTTTTCGAGCCGGACTCCTCGCCCAAAAACTCGGCTAGAGTCCTGGAACTAAAGTTCGTTTACAACTTCACTGGCCCACTGTCGTCATTCCCGCGCAAGCGGGAATCCAGCGGTGCTTCGAAGTCCTGGATTCCGGCTCGCCCCCGGCCTTCGCCGGGGTTGGCCGGAATGACGTTAGGATTGTTCAACGAACTTTAGAAACACCACACTAGCGGATTCTACTGCAGGCCAGGTAATCACCGGAGCGAATTCGTTTATTTTCTTTTACCTCGCCCCGGTAGGGAGAAACCCGAGCTACAATCTTCTTTGCGGAGCGGATTGGTAATCACAATATGACTCTACCCGCGGAACAAACAGGGACCGGCACTGGCGGATGCCTCCTCCCATAAGCTTGGCCGCCGGTGGGCAGGGTTGTCAATATCACAATATCTATATACAATGATGCCTCGGTGGTCGATCATGGAGGTTATTCGCACTCTTAAAGCTCTGGCGGACCCGCTACGCTTGCGCGTTCTTGCCGCCGTTGCCGAAGAGGAACTGACGGTGGGCGAGGTGCAGGAAGTGGTCGCGTCGGTGCAGTCCGCGGTGTCGCGCAATCTGGCGATCTTGCGCGAGGCCGGCTTCGTGCAGGACCGCAAGAAAGGGACTAACGTCTACTTCTCCGTGCGCCGGGACATGCCGGTGGCGGCCCGGGAGTTTTTCAAGTCCGTCCAGGCGCGCTGGCCGGAACTGCCGGAATCGAAAGGGGATAAAGAGCGGCTCGAGGCATGCCGGCGCCGCAGGGCGCGGCGGTCGCGGAACTATTTCGAATCCGTGGCCGGCGACTGGGAGCGCATCCGTAGAAGCTTTTTCGCCGACCGGGTAACCTCCCTCGCCATCGCGAAATTGTTGCCGCGCAATCTGGTTGTCGCCGACGTCGGCTGCGGCACCGGGAGCCTGAGCTTTGAGCTGGCGCGCTTCGCGCGGAAAGTGATCGGTATCGATCTGTCCGGCGAAATGCTCCGGCGTGCCCGTGAGGTCGCCAAGGAGAGGGAAATTCGCAATGTCGATTTCCGGCGCGCTGATGCGCTCAAGCTACCGCTGGATTCGCGCAGCGTGGACGCGGTGTTTTGCGTCATGGTGCTGCACTTTTTGCCGGACCCGGAGCGCGCCATCGCGGAACTTTGCCGGGTCACGCGCCGCGGCGGTTCCGTGATCGTCGTCGATCTGGTGCAGCATAGCCAGGAATGGATGCGCGAGCAGATGGCCCATCGCTGGTTGGGATTCGCTCGGCAATCCATCGAAAAATGGTTCAGGGCAGCGGGCGTTAAGACCGTGGACTATGATTTAACCGGTTCCTACGCCGGCGAGAAAATAGCCCGCAACGGCAACCGGCCGGTGGAAATCTTCGTCGCCCGCGCCTGTTTGCCGAGTGATGCAACCCGGAACCGGACCAGGAAGGCAAAGCGATGAGCGGTACTGAAAACAGCTTAAGAAGACTGTTGGCCGAGAAAATTCTCGTTCTCGATGGAGCGATGGGGACGATGATCCAGGCTCACAAGCTCGTCGAGGCGGCTTTCCGGGGCGAGCGGTTCGCTGACCATTCGCATGATCTTAAAGGCTGCAACGATGTCCTGTGTATCACCCAGCCTGAGTTAATCACTGACATTCACGTCCAGTACCTCGAAGCCGGAGCGGACATTATCGAGACCAATACCTTCAACTCGACGGCGATTTCCATGACCGATTACAAATTGGCGCCTCACGCTTACGATCTCAATGTCGCCGGCGCCAAGGCCGCGCGCAAAGCCGTCGAGATCGTCATGGCCAAGGATCCTTCTCATCCTCGCTTCGTCGCCGGCGCCATCGGTCCGACGAATCGGACCTGCTCGATCTCCACCGACGTGCACAGCGCGGCGACGCGCGGCGTGACCTTCGATGAACTGGTCTCGGCTTATTACGACCAGGCGCGCGGCTTGATCGACGGCGGCGCGGATGTTCTGCTCGTGGAGACGATTTTCGATCCGCTCAACGCTAAGGCGGCGTTTTTCGCCATCGCCAGGCTTTTCGAGGAGCGGAACCTTCGAGTGCCGCTCATGGCCTCGGTCACTTTCATCCAACCGGGAAGCAACCGCGGCGTGACCGGGCAAACCGTCGAAGCGTTTTGGAATTCCATTTCCCATGTGCCGCTTTTAAGCGTGGGCATGAACTGCGCGTTGGGGCCCAAAGAGATGCGCCCGCTGATCGAAGAGCTGTCGCAGATCGCACCGATCTATGTCAGTACCCACCCCAACGCCGGACTTCCCGACCCGCTGCTGCCGACGGGATTCCCTGAAACTCCGCAGTCGTTGGCGCCGCAACTGCGCGCGTGGGCGGAAAACGGCTGGCTCAATATCGTCGGTGGCTGCTGCGGCACGACTCCCGAACATACCCGGGCGATGGCGCAAGCGGTACGCGGCTTGCCGCCGCGGGTGCCGCCAGAGATCGCTGCCGATCTGCGCTTGAGCGGATTGGAAAGCGTTACCGTGCGGCCGGAGTCCAACTTCGTCAACATCGGCGAGCGCACCAACGTCACGGGCTCCCCGGTGTTCGCCAAACTCGTTCTCGCCGGCGATTTTGAAAAGGCCGTGGGTGTTGCCCGGCAGCAGGTGGAAGGCGGCGCGCAGATCATCGACGTCAACATGGACGAGGGCATGCTCGACTCCAAGGCGGCGATGGAAAAGTTCCTGCGGCTGATCGCCGGCGAAGCGGAGATCGCGCGGGTGCCGGTGATGATCGACAGCTCGAGGTGGGAGGTCATCGAGGCCGGCCTTAAATGCCTTCAAGGCAAGGGCATCGTCAATTCCATCAGCCTGAAGGAGGGGGAGGAAAAATTCGTCGCCCAGGCCAAGTTGATCCGGCGCTACGGGGCGGCGGTGGTCGTGATGGCCTTCGACGAGCGAGGGCAGGCGGACACTTATGAAAGAAAGATCGAAGTTTGCGCCCGCTGCTACAAGATCCTAACGGAACGGGTCGGTTTTCCGCCCCAGGATATTATCTTCGATCCGAACATCTTGACCGTGGGCACGGGCATCGAAGAGCATAACAATTATGCCGTGAATTTCATCGCAGCGACCCGCTGGATCAAACAGAACCTGCCGCTCGCCAAGGTGAGCGGCGGCGTCAGCAACATCTCGTTCTCGTTCCGCGGCAACAACCCGGTGCGTGAGGCGATGCATTCGGCCTTTCTGTATCACGCCATCAAGGCGGGTATGGATATGGGGATCGTTAATCCCGGCATGCTCGCGGTGTATGAGGAGATCCCCAAGGCTCTGCTCGAGCTCGTGGAAGACGTGCTACTCAACCGGCAGTCCGACGCGACCGAGCGGCTGGTCGCTTTCGCTCAAACCGTAAAAGAAAAGGGCAAGGTCGAGGTCAAGGACGATGCCTGGCGCGCCGGCCCGGTGGAAGAGCGTCTATCCCATGCCTTGGTCAAGGGCATCACCGATTTCATCGATCAGGATGTCGAAGAGGCGCGGAGCCGATACGGCAAACCGTTGGCGGTGATCGAAGGACCGTTGATGGACGGCATGAACATCGTCGGCGACCTGTTCGGCTCCGGTAAAATGTTTTTGCCTCAAGTCGTCAAAAGCGCCCGCGTCATGAAAAAGGCGGTGGCCTACTTGACGCCGTTTCTGGAGGCGGAAAAAAAAGCAGCCGCAGACACCACTCAGCGCACCAAGCTCGTCTTTGCGACGGTAAAAGGCGACGTCCACGACATCGGCAAGAACATCGTAGGCGTGGTGCTGAGCTGCAACAATTACGACGTCATCGATCTTGGCGTCATGGTGCCGGCCGACAAGATTATCGACACGGCGGTTCAAGAAAAGGCCGACATCATTGGTCTCAGCGGCCTGATCACGCCGTCGCTGGATGAAATGGTTCACGTCGCCAGCGAGATGGACCGGCGCGGGTTGAATCTGCCCCTGCTTATCGGCGGGGCGACGACGAGCAAGCGGCATACGGCGGTAAAAGTCGCCCCCGCCTATCGCAACGAAACGATCCATGTCGTCGATGCTTCGCGCGCGGTGCCGGTGGTCGGCGCGTTGATCAATGTGGAGGCGCGCAAGGCGCTGGGCGACAAGAATCGCGCGGAGCAACGTGAGCTCCGGGAGCAGTTTGAAAACCGGGCCGGCACGCTATTGCTCACTTATGAAGAGGCGGCGCGGCGGAAACTGCACACCGAGTGGGACGATCGCCACATCTGCGTGCCGGAATTCACGGGGCGCCGGGTTCTGACCGATTTCCCGCTCGCGGAGCTGGTGCCGTTCATCGACTGGTCGCCGTTTTTTCACACTTGGGAGATGCGTGGCCGCTATCCCGATCTGTTGAACGATCTCGCGCGCGGCCCGGCGGCGCGCGAGCTGTTTACCAACGCGCAGGACCTCCTGCGAGAGATCGTCGAGAAGAAGTTGCTCAAAGCTCGCGCCGTATACGGCTTTTTCCCGGCCAACAGCGACGGCGACGATATCGTCGTTTACAGCGACGCCTCGCGCGCGCGGGAGCTGACGCGCTTTCACACCCTGCGCCAGCAGAAGGAGAGCCAGCGAGGCAAGCCGCAGTTGGCCTTGGCCGACTTCATTGCGCCGCGGGAGAGCGGCCTGGTCGATTATATCGGCGCCTTCGCCGTCACCGCGGGGCATGGCTGTCAGGAGCTGGCCGAAAAATTCGAACGCGACCACGACCAGTACAATTCCATCATGACCAAAGCGCTGGCGGATCGGCTCGCCGAGGCGTTTGCCGAGTATCTACACAAGCGCGCCCGCGCGGAGTGGGGCTACGGCAAAAACGAAAAGCTCAGCACCGAGGACCTCATCGCGGAAAAATACCGCGGCATTCGCCCGGCGCCGGGCTATCCCGCCCAGCCGGATCATACTGAGAAGCCGCTTATCTTCGATTTGCTCAAGGCGCACGAAGCGACCGGAATCACGTTGACGGAAAGCTTCGCCATGTATCCGGCGGCGGCGGTCTGTGGTCTCTACTTCGCTCATGCCGAGGCGCACTACTTCGCCGTAAACTCCATCGGGCGGGATCAAGTGGATTCCTACGCCGCGCGCAAAGGGATGACGGTTGCTGAGGTCGAGCGCTGGCTGGGACCGATTCTCGGCTACGATCCAAAGCAGTTCACGCCGCCGGGCGCTTAGCCGCATTACGTTCTGAGCGTTTACATTAGTTTCTTTGAGATATTCAGGCTCTTGAATCAGGAATCCTGTGTGGGCCTCCCATGTAGTGTCATGCTATTGTTACCCTTCCATTTTCATCGCTCCAATTTCTCCTTGGCATCCGGGCACCAATTCGCGTAGAATCACAGCGATTCGCCCCTCCTAACGAACGGTTCTCACTATGGCGCGAGCGAAACCGGCGAAGCAAAAGTCTAACAACGGCGCAAACGTCGGCTACGAGGCCGAGCTTTGGCAGATGGCCGACGCGCTGGGCGGCAGCATGGACGGTTTTCTGGCCGGCACGCCGGTCATCGTTTTTGACTTGGGGGGCGAGCGACAACTCAATGACAAGCTCCATCATTGCCACGTGCCGTGGTTGGAGGAACTGTTGGAGAGCAATCTGTGAATCATAGCGA
>JACPFE010000334.1 GCA_016183145.1 Deltaproteobacteria bacterium
CAGAGGAATTGACTCGCGCCAAGGCGCAAAGCACGCCAAGTTCGGAGGGGAGAGATGAATTATCTTGGAGAAATCATTCACCGTTATTCTCCGACCTTTGCGGCCTTGGCGTCTTTGCGCGAGATATTCCGAGTTTCGGTTTCGGTTCAGCCGCTCTGTGATACGTTGTGGTTATACTACACCCACGTTGCAAGCGATGGAAGAGCGCTTCTAACCCACTGACAGAGCCGGTCCTCTGAGACTCTTCTCATTAGCTCGCGGTAAGACGCGTTTGGACAAAGCCCACCAACCTGGCCAAATCGAAGGGCGAAGCACGTGCGGTGTCAAGCCTCAGCCCGCACCTATCGGAACAGTTTCCGAAAAGTCTCGTTGACTTCCACTTCTCTCTGCCCCAAATCCACGTCGGTCATCAGCAGCTTGTGCTGCTTGAGAATCTTGCCGTATTTGGATTCGACGTCGTCGCGGATCGGCACGCGGCCGTATTGATTGATCACTTCCTGGCCTTCCTTGGAAAGCAGCCATTCGATGAAAAGCTTAGCCGCGAAGGGCCGCGGCGGCTGGGAAGGGAGCGAGACGGCGACGGTATAGGTGATCACAGGTTCGAGGCCGATCCAGTCCACCGGCGCGCCTCTGCTTTTCAGATCTTCAACCGAGTACTCGTAGACTCCCGTGGCGCCGGGAAACTCTCCGGCGGCCAGCAGTTGCAAAACCAGCGTGTTGCCGTCGCGCGGTGAGGGTGATTGGGCAGCCAATTTTTCCATGAAGGAACGGCCTTTGATTTTCAACAGCATCGCGAACCACTCGATCTTGTTGGTATCGATGGCGAGTCCGCCCTTCCAGCGCGGGTTGAGGAGATCCTCGTAGACTTTCGGCGCCTCGGCGCGTTTGACCTGCCGCGAGTTGAATCCTAAGAGCGTGCCGCTAGCGTAGACCGAAGTCCAAAAGCCTTCCGGGTCTTTATATTGCGCGGGATAGGAGGCGGATTCCAGCGGGACGTGGCGGCTCAAGACGCCTCGCTTCTTGAGAATATTGGTTTCGATGACGCTCGTATGAATGAGGTCCGCAATATGTTGTTTGGCCTGCTCTTCGAAGAGGATCTTGCTCACGAGTTTTTGCTTGCCGGTGCGAAAGAATTCGGTCTTGATGAACGGGTACCGCTTGTTGAAGGCGGTAAAGTACATCTGCAATTGCGGCGCCGTGGCGGAAGCGTAGACGACCAGCTTGCCTTCTTTTTTGGCCCCGGCGATAAGCTGCTCCTGGGTTTGGGCAAGCAGCGGCGCTTGGGTCCAACAAACAAGGGCAACGGCTAGAATCAAATAAAGCGCTCGACTCATACGACCTCCGTTGATTGGCAGGGTAGTGGAGTTAGCGGTGCTCTGTCAATGATTTTGCTCGATTCCCTGCATCGACAAAGGCACTTTTTTTGATTAGGATTGGACAAAACGAGGTAAGCAAAATGGCCACACCGGAATTCTTTTATCAGGACCCTTTTCCGCTGGAAAAGGATACGACCAAGTATCGTCTGCTCACCAAAGAGCATGTGTCGCTGACGAAGTTCGAGGGCAAGGATATCTTAAAGGTCGAACCGGAGGCATTAACCTTCCTTGCCAACGTAGCGATCCGCGACGTCTCGTTCCTGCTGCGCACCGCCCATCTGGAGAAGGTCGCGGCGATTCTCAAGGACCCGCAGGCCTCGGCCAACGACCGCTACGTCGCCTTGGCCATGCTGCGCAATGCCGATACCTCGTCTAAAGGCATTCTGCCGTTCTGCCAGGACACCGGGACCGCGACGGTGGTGGCCAAAAAAGGCCAACAGGTCTGGACAGGCGGCAAAGACGAAGAATATGTGGCGCAGGGTATTTATAAGACATACACGGAAGAAAACCTGCGCTATTCCCAGACGGCGCCGCTGACCATGTACGATGAGGTTGATACCGGAACCAATCTGCCGGCGCAGATCGATATCGCGGCGACGGATGGAATGGAATATCGGTTTCTCTTCGTCACCAAAGGGGGCGGCTCGGCTAACAAGTCGACGCTCTATCAGGAAACCAAGGCGCTGCTCAATCCCGCGAGCCTGGAGAAATTCCTGACCGAAAAGATGATGACTCTGGGCACCGCGGGCTGCCCGCCTTATCACCTCGCTTTCGTGATCGGCGGCACTTCCGCAGAAGCTTGTTTGAAAACGGTTAAGCTCGCCAGCACCGGTTATCTCGATAACCTGCCGACCACCGGCAACATCCACGGCCGGGCGTTCCGCGACACGGCATTGGAAGAGAGAATGCTTCAGGCGGCCTACAAGTCCGGCTACGGCGCGCAGTTCGGCGGCAAATACTTCGCCCTGGACGTGCGCATTATCCGCCTGCCACGCCACGGCGCGTCCTGCCCGGTCGGCATGGGTGTCTCTTGCTCGGCAGATCGCAACGTCAAAGCCAAGATCAATAAAGACGGTATCTGGCTCGAAGAATTGGAACGCGAGCCGGGCCGGCTGATTCCCGAAGAGTATCGGGGCAAGGTCACGAGCAATGTCGTCAAGGTCGATCTCAATCGACCGATGAAGGAGATTCTCGCGCAACTGACCAAGCATCCGGTGACGACGCAACTGTCGCTCACCGGCACGATGATAGTCGCGCGCGACATCGCCCACGCCAGGCTCAAGGAACGGGTGGATCGTGGCGAGGGGCTGCCGCAGTATTTAAAAGATCATCCGGTCTATTACGCTGGCCCGGCGAAGACGCCGGCGGGGCTGCCGTCGGGGTCGTTCGGACCGACGACGGCAGGACGAATGGATTCCTACGTCGATCTGTTCCAGTCGTTGGGCGGCTCGATGATCACTTTGGCGAAAGGCAATCGGAGCCAGCAGGTCACTGACGCGTGCAAGAAGTACGGCGGCTTCTACCTCGGTTCCATCGGCGGGCCGGCGGCAATCTTGGCGAAGGAGAATATAAAAAAGGTAGAGGTGCTCGAGTACCCGGAGCTGGGAATGGAAGCGATCTGGAAGATCGAGGTCGAAGACTTTCCGGCGTTTATCTTAGTGGACGATAAGGGTAACGATTTCTTCAAACAGATTCTTCATTGAAGTGGGAGCCCCCGCGCCGGTGTTTCTCGCAGGACCGAGGCAAGGGCAAGGAAGGTTACGCTACCGTCATAAAAAATTTTCCAGGTCGAAGCGGTCCTGATTGGAAAAGCGGCCTTCGATCCGAACAACATCTCCCTGGCGCAAACGATTGAAGCGGTCCATCACCGAGCGCGGCGCGTTGAAGGCGACGGAGACGACGACCAGTCTGCCCCGGTCGCGGACTTCGAACGTGCCGCGGCGCGCATCGACGTACTCCACGGTTCCTTCAAATCTGTCCAGTCTATCCGGGCGGCCGGTCCGCCCGCCGGAGCCGCTGCGGTCCTGCGCGCTTTCCCGCACTGCGACTAGATCCGTATAGAGCCTGCCGTCGCGGTCCTGTTGGGCGCGCATGGCGACGTAGTCTCCCGCTTCG
>JACPFE010000335.1 GCA_016183145.1 Deltaproteobacteria bacterium
AAGGACGAATTTTTGGATGAAACCGACCAGTTCTATGACCTCCTCTTAGAGCGAGTCGGCCAGATGATTCGGCAAGGCAAACCTCTCGATGAAATCAAAAAAGAGTTGCGCATGCCCGAGTATAAAGGTTGGTCCGGCGGCAAAGAGCGGCTCGATACTAATATCGAAGCCGCCTATCGGGCGCTTAGAAAATGAATCGCCTGCGACTCGAAAAGAGCTGAATGAGGAGCACCTATGCGCAACCGTGCGGTACGAAGGCATGCTCGTGGAAACCATCAGCGTATAGAAGCACGATGGAGATATGATTAACGTCGATTCTCGCTTAGCCGGCCGCAGGTTCCGATATCAGATACCCGAACGAGCTTTTTTGATGCCGAGTTTTTCCATGCGCGAGCGCAGGGTGCTCGGATTGATGCCGAGGATCTCTGCGGCGCCCTTTTTTCCGTGGATGACCCAGCCGGTCTCGTTGAGAGCGCGCAGGATATGATTGCGCTCGACGTTCTCCAGCGTTCCCACGGGAGAAGCTTCAGCCCCGTGGTCGGGCCGCATCATCGAATCATCGACGTTGACGATGGGACCGCTAGCGAGCACCACCGCCCGTTCAACAACGTTTTGCAGCTCCCGGATGTTTCCCGGCCAACTGTAACGGGTCAGACTTGCCATCGCCTTTTGTGAAACACCGTGAATTTCCTTACCGAGTTTTTTCCCGAATCGGCTCAGAAAAAAGTTGACGAGCAGCGGAATATCGCTCTTCCGTTCCCTGAGCGGCGGCATCTCGAGAGGAAAGACGTTCAACCGGTAATATAGATCAGCTCGGAACATTCCTTTCCGGACGACTTCTTGAAGATCCCGATTCGTGGCCGCGATGACTCTCACGTCCACTTTGAGCGTCTGGCTGCTGCCGACCCGCTCGAACTCCCCTTCTTGCAGGACACGCAGGAGCTTGACTTGCGTATCGGTCGGCAGCTCGGTCACTTCGTCGAGAAAGATCGTGCCGCCGTTGGCGAGTTCGAAGCGGCCGATGCGCCGCTGGGTCGCGCCGGTGAAGGCTCCCTTTTCGTGGCCGAATAGCTCGCTTTCCACTAAACCGGATGGAATCGATCCGCAGTTGACCTTTACCAGTGGCCGGTCTTTGCGCCGGCTGCGATCATGCACGGCTCTGGCGATGAGTTCCTTGCCCGTGCCGGTCTCGCCTTGAATGAGCACGGTTGCCTCCGTGGGCGCCACCTGCTCGATCTTGCGGAGCAACTCCCGCACCGGCGCGCTCTGGCCGATGATCTCCTCGAAGTTGTGCTCGGTCTTGATCTCTTCTTGCAGATAGACTTTCTCGGCCTCAAAGCGCGCTTTCAGAGCTTCGGTCTCCTCGTGGGAGCTCATGTTATCGACGGCGATGGCGATTTGGTTGGCGACTTCCATAAGGAAATCCCCGTCCGCCTCCGAGTACTGGCACCTCGTCAGGCTGCCCACAGTCAGCGCGCCGATGCTCATGCCGCGCACGATCAGTGGAAGCGCGCATATCGAGCGAAAGCCGTGCCCATAGGCGCGTTCCTCAGAAGAGGTGAGCCGTTCGGTTTCAAGGTCGCGGCGTATGACGGGCCTATGCTGCAAGAAGGCCAAGCCCGCCGGGCTATCAGTAAGCGCCAGCAAACGGCCTATGGGGGAGTAGTCGGCGCGCTGATACGGACCTGCGTAAGTCACAATTCGCAAGCTGTCCGATTTCGGGTCGTAGCGCGACAGCGCGAGCCGATCGAACGGGACGGCGCGGCCAACCGCATCGGCGATGGCGACGAAAAGTTCGTCGCGCGTCAGCTTGGTGACAATAGCGTTGTTGATATCGAGAAGCACCCGCAGTCTTTGTTCGCTTTTCCTCAGCGCCTCTTCCGCCCGCTTGCGCTTTAACTCTGCCCCGCCGCGAGCGGCAAAGATCCGCAGCAGCGGCACATGGCGCTCCACGTCGTGAATCGGTTTGTCGTCCATGACGCGGATAGCAGCATATCTCTCCGCCGACGACAGCTTCGCACGGCGTGCCGCGCAGCGGGAAGATGATGTCTTCGGCAAATCCCTCCCCGGTCCAGAAGGCCAGCGTGCGCACGACGGTTTTCGTCGCGTCGGTGCACTCCGTGATGAATGAGTACCGGAAGCCGAGGGCCTGCGCCAAATAGCGCACCAGCGAACGAAAGAAATCGCCGCCGGTCACACTGGCTGTGCCCTCGATGATCTCCCGCAGAATCTCTTCAGCCAGCCGGGGTCTTGTAACGTCAAAAACCACAACCGCTGCATTCATACTCTCTATTGCGACATTTCGCAATTGTCGCGAAATAGCGCAACGTCAAGCCGCAACGTCAGCTCCCCGCCAACTAAACTTGCTGTTGTCTTTCCGCACCTTAGCTTGATGGCACACGCCGTGCTCTAGTTCGATTGCAGTAATTTTGGAGTAACAGCCCATGCTCAAAATCACCGAAAACTCCGAAAATGGAAAAACTGTCAGACTCCGCATTGACGGCACACTCACCGAGATCTGTTACCCGGAGCTGGAATCAATTTGCGCCCAACACCAAGGGCGCGAAGGCACGGTCCTCTTGTTGGACATGGCCGGGGTCGTCTTCATGCAGGACGAAGTCGCTAAGAAACTGGCAAACCTGCGCGGCGAACGGCTGCGAATCATCAATTGTTCCCCTTTTATTGAAACGCTTTTAGAAACGGTCACGAGATAAGAAACGGGAATTTTGGGAAGGTCCTCTTAAACAGGAGCGGCGCCATGGAGACATTTGAACCAATGACGGGACCCACGGCTTCAGTCGAAACGGAATTTGTGGCCGTAACGGCTGGCGGACTTGAGCCAACGTTGCGCGGCCGAGCCTCCGCCAGGCGGAAGCGGCCATCGGGTAAGGACGAATCGGCGCTCATCGAGCGCCTCAAGGCCGGCGATCAAGAGGCCTTCGAGGCGATCTTCGATCTCTACTCGCCCAAGCTTTACCGCGTCGCGCAGAGAATTCTCGGCGAAGTTGCAGACACCCAAGAAGTCATTCAAGATGTGTTCTGGACGGTTTACCGCAAGGCGAAATCGTTTCGGGGAAATTCGCAGCTATCCACTTGGCTCTATCGCCTTACGATCAACGCCGCGCTGGGCAAGATTCGCCGGGAGAAAAAGCACAGCAAAGAGGTTGAATACGAAGAGTACCTGCCTAAGTTCCAGGAAGATGGCCACCACCTGGTTCGGCCGGTGGTTGACTGGTCCGATACTCTGGATGAAAAATTTGCTAAACAGGAACTACAAGGGCTTCTCAGCGCCGCCTTGGACCAACTGAAACCGCTCGACAAGAGCGTGGTCGTTCTGAGCGATCTGGAAGGCATGTCGGACAAGGAGATCGCGAAAACCACGGGACTCACCGTGTCAGCGGTCAAAACCCGCCTGCACCGCGCCCGATTGTTTCTACGCGGAAAATTGGCGGTGCATCTGGGATACTCCGCAGCGTAAAGGAAGGTCGGCGCATGGCGAAACGAAAGGCGGCAACCAAAGCGTTAACGAACAAGAGCTGTCGACAGATTTCGGATCTGGTTTTCGATTACCTTAACGAGAAGCTAACTCCGGCCACCAAGCGGGATTTCGAGCAACATTTGAGCATCTGCCCGGACTGCGTCAGTTTTCTCAACACCTATAAAAAGACCGTGGCGGTGACCAGCTCGGTCAAGGTCGAACAATTGCCGCCGAAAGTCCGGGAAAATATTCTCGCTTTCTTACGCAAACGAATTCGGCGGATCGGCGCGTTCCTGATCTTCCTCGCGACCTACTTAGCCGCCTGACGCGCCCGCCGCCCCTCGAGCGCCTGCCCGCAACCATTTTCACTTTCCGTCCTTCTAATGCCGGCGGCTGTGAAACTTTCTTTTGTGACGAAGCATCTAACCATTGACCACCAAAGACCTTCAGGGGGGCGAGACAATGAGACGCAAACAAAATCGTAAGCAAGCGATGAGCCGAGAAAAGAAACCGGGCCGATCCGCACGACTTTCATGGAACTGATTGAGGAGATTGCTAACCTGACCAGAGATGACGCTTTGGTGCTCGCGGTGGTAAGGAACATTTTTGGGACTTACCGAGTTCGCCTCGCGCATACCATGGC
>JACPFE010000301.1 GCA_016183145.1 Deltaproteobacteria bacterium
CGACACGGCGGTGTGCGCTTCGGTTCAGCCGCGCTCTTCACCGTAGTGGTCGCCACCGTTCTTGCCTTGGCGCTCTTTCAGAGCCGAAAGTTTGGTTTTCGCGCCGGGCTTTTCCCCTGGGCCATCGGCATTCCGACTCTGCTCTTGGCGCTCGTTCAGCTTGGCAAGGATATCCTGGGGCGCGAAAAACCCAAAGGCGCCCTCGCCGCCTGGGAAGTCGCAGTTGCGGTTGCACCTAAAGTGGCCAGGCAGCGGACCATCTCGATTCTCATTTGGACCATGGGTTTCTTTATCGCCATTTGGCTCCTGGGCTTTTCCTACTCGATACCGGTGGCGATGCTGCTCTATCTCAAGTTGGCGGGCAAGGAAAAATGGCCGATGACGATCGTGGTAACTTTCTTCACCTGGCTTTTTGTCTACGCATTATTTGAACGGACTCTGAGCATCCCGTTCCCTGAAGGACTGCTGGTAAGTCTGATCAAAGGCGGGCAGTAACTCGCACGGGGCCAAAATCTACGCGGAATTCGACGGAGTGACGAGAAATCATCTTGGCGACGCCGCCCGCAGGGCGCGCCACACCTTTTCCGGCGTCAGCGGTAGATCGTAGAAGCGCAAGCCCGTAGCTCGGCAGACCGCGTTGCCGATGGCCGGCGCCACCGGCAACAAGCCGCCCTCGCCGGTGCCCTTGGAGCCGAAGGGACCGGGGCCATTGTGATTCTCAATGAGAATAGACTCGAAATGTTTCGGCAAGTGGCCAAAGCCGGGCACGCGGTAATCGACGAGATTCGGATTCAATAACTGCCCATCCTTGTAGATCATCTCTTCGAGCAGGCTATGGCCGATGGCGTTCATCACGGCGCCTTCGTCTTGTCCCTCGCAGAGAACCGGATGGATCGCCTGGCCCACATCCGCCAACGACACGTAGTTAATCAACTGGATCTCGCCGCTCTCTCGATCGATTTCCACTTCGGCGCCGCCCCAACTGATCTCCCAGAACGTCGTCGGCGAACCAAGGGCGGCCTTCTTGGTCTTTATGTCCTGATACATGCCGCGCCCGACCAGCTCGCCGCCCTTGGAAAGGAAAATCCTATGAATGAGCTTTTCATAGGACAGCGACTGTCCTTTGGCGCCGTGAAGCGCTCTTGGTGAGCCCTGTCGTACCGTTCCACCGCTTAGCAAAAGACGTTCCGGTTTCGTTCCGAGGGCTTTCGCCGCGTGGCGCAGCAGTTGGCGCTTGAGATCCTGCGCCGCCCGCTGCACCGCCAGACCCATCACCACCGTCGAGCTGCTGGCGTTGGTGTTGACGTCGTAGGGCGTCACGTCGGTATCGAGCTCGGCCACCGTCACTCTGGTCAACGGCACTCCTAATTCCTCGGCCACGATCTGGCTCAAGGCCGTGCGCGCGCCTTGACCGATTTCGACGGTGCCGGTGAGCAACGTGACGCTGCCGTCGGCGTTCATCTTCACCGCCGCGGTGGCGACTTTGTAGGTCCCGCCGCCGTCCTTCATGCAGCAGGCTAGTCCCTTGCCGCGGTTGGGCCTAGACGGCTTTTTCCCCCAGCCGATCGCTTTGGCGGCGCGCAGCAACCCCGCTTTGAGATCGCAATCCACCGGCGTGTCGCCGGGCGTGTAGAGCTCGCCCTTTCTCAGCAGATTCTTGAGGCGAAATTCCAGCGGATCGAGACCCATTTTTTCCGCGATGATGTCCATCTGCGATTCATAGGCCCAGGTCACTTGCAGGGTGCCAAAGCCGCGGTACGCGCCCGCCGGAACGGTATTGGTGTAAACCGTGAATGCGTCGGTCTTCATATGGGGAAAGCGGTACGGGCCGAAACAGCGGTAGCCGGCCTTCTGCGTCACCCGCGGCCCCGCGTCGGCGTAGGCGCCGGTTTCCACATGGATGACGCATTGGCGCGCCACGAGTTTTCCCTCTTTGCTCACGCCGGTTTTGATCCAAACCCGGGCGGGGTGGCGCGTCACGGTCCTGAAGCTCTCCTCGATGGTATTGGCGAGGCGCACGGGCCGGCGCGCCTTCCAAGATAACGCGGCCGCCAGCGGCTCGTTCTTGACCGCGAGCTTCCCGCCGTATCCGCCTCCCACATACGGAACGATGATCCTGATTTTATTGAGCGGCAGATGAAAGATGTCGGCGAGATGTTCGCGCAGCGTGAAGGGTTCCTGGGTGCCGGTCCACAGCGTGATGCGATCGCCCTCGACCTGCGCGACGGTGGCGTGGGGCTCCATGGAAAAATGCTGCACCCGCGGAAAGGTGAAGGTATCCTCGAAAACATGGTCCGCCTTTTTAAAACCCTCGTCCACATCGCCCTTGCTGTAACTGAAACGATAGCACAGGTTGGTGCCGCCAAATTCTTTGGGCGCTTCGTAGTGCTGCCCCATCATTTCGCCACCGCTGGACGCGGCGTCGTGCACCAACGGCGCGCCCGGCGCCAGCGCTTCGTCAATAGACGTCACCGCCGGCAACTCATCGTATTCCACTTCGATCAACCCCAAGGCCTCCTCCGCCGTGGCCTCGTCCAGCGCCGCCACCGCCGCCACCGGATCGCCGGCGTAGCGGACCTTATCGACGGCGACGATGGTCTGGTCTTTGTATGCCGCGCCGAACATGCCGAGCCGTTTTTGATCTTCGCGCGTGATCACGGCGAAGACACCGGGGAGCTTTTCCGCCCTGCCGGCGTCGACTCGCTTCAAGCGGGCGTGCGCGTAGGGACTGCGCAGCACCCTGCCATGGGTCAATCCCGGCAGTTCGACGTCGACGGTATAGATGGCCTTGCCGGTGACTTTCTCTTTGGCATCGACCCGCGGCTCCGCCCGCCCGATCACTTTATAAGCCCGTGAATGTTTCATCGCTTAACCTCGTTGCCGTAACGTTGAGCGACCCATGCCAGCGCTTGTTCCCGGCTGCTGAGCTCCCCGCCGAGCTGCGCCTCTTCGACCTGCTTGAGAATTTCGCCGAAACCCGGTCCGGGCAAAAATCCCAGTGCGAGCAAATCCCGCCCGCGCAGGAGCGGCGCCGGGTGAATTCCTTCCTCTTTGAATTCTTCGAGCTTCTGCTTGCAGAAACGATAATACTGGAGATCGCCGTTGGAAGACAGCGCGTCGATTCGAGTAAGCTCCAAAAGCTCGTCGATTCCCTCTTCGCCGAGAAAGCGTTTGAGCGTGCTCAGGCGCATGTTCGGGGCCTGGGTGTGGCGCAGGTGGTTGCGCACCAGGTAGCCGACGCGCTCCCACGTCGCCCGGCTGCGCTTCAAGCGTTTCATGATCTCTTCAGCCATTGCGGCGCCTTTTTCCGTATGGCCGTAAAAAGTCAGCCGCTCGCCCTCGCGCTGGAGACAAGGCGGTTTACCGACGTCGTGGAGCAGGCAGCCGTAGGCCAGCGTCTCCGCCGGCGCTTGCAATTGGCTCAACAGCAGCATCGTATGCGTGAACACGTCGCCCTCCGGGTGATAGTCGGGACTTTGCTCGACGCCCTTCATGGCGGCGATCTCGGGCACGATTTGCGCCAGCAACCCGGTGGCGTCCAGCAATTCAAAACCTTTGCGCGCGCCGCCTTCGGTGAGAATCCGGGTGATCTCCTCGCCGATCCGCTCCCAGGAAATCTGGCCGACGGTCGGAGCCAGCGAGCCAATGGCCGCGAGCGTTGTCTGTTCGATGGTAAAATCCAGACTGGCGGCGAAGCGCACCGCCCGCACCATGCGCAGCCGGTCTTCGGCGAAGCGCTCCAGGGCATTGCCGATGGCGCGAACCGAGCGCCGCTCGAGATCCTTTTTCCCTTCGACCAGATCGATAACGCGATCCTCGACGGGGTCGTAAACCATTCCATTGATAGTGAAGTCACGGCGCAGGATATCTTCCTTGAGGCTGCCGTAGCGCACCTCACTCGGGTGCCGTCCGTCCAAGTAGGGCCCGTCATAACGAAAGGTCGCGACTTCGAACGGCTCGCCGTCGACGACGACCAGCATGACGCCGAACTGCGCGCCGACGGGAACGGTCTGAGGAAAAATCTCGGCAATCGCGTCGGGCTTGGCGCTGGTGGTGATGTCGTAGTCCTGGGGCGTCTTGTTAAGCAGCATATCGCGCACGCACCCGCCCGCGAGATAACTCTCGTGGCCCTGCTCGCGCAGGCACTTGATGATGGCGGTGGCTTTGTCGAGCGACGACATGGATCGACTCCCGGAGGCATTGTATTCGGGAACGGGCTCGACTGGAAGAGAGATTTGCAAACGGGACCTTCAGATTTCCGAGCGTTTCACCACGGAGACGCTGAGGGCGCCGAGTAAAATTTCGAAATTCGAATTTTCTTTGTGATCTTGGTGCCTCTGCGGTGAATTCCCTTTCGCAGTAAAACCGAAAGTGAACTATGATTACAATGCGCCGTTGCCGGGAAGAATAAACTCGCGCAATTTGACTTGCAGCTCCTGAAAGGTGAACGGCTTGACGATGTAGCCGTTGCAGCCGGCGTCGAGACAAGTTTTCAGATCGGCAGTGCGAAACAGGGCGGTGGCGGCCAAAATCGGAATATCCTTGGTCTCGGGGTGGGCGCGTAGCTGCCGCACCGCCTCCCGGCCATCCATCCCCGGCATCATGACATCCATCAGGATCAGATCGGGCTTCTCGGCGATGGCTTTTTCAACACCCTCCTTGGCCAGTTTCGCCGTTATCGGCACAAACCCCGTGAGTTCGATCTGCCAGGCCAAAAGCTCGCGCATATCCGCGTGATCTTCGACAATGAGAATTTTCTTCATGAAATACCTTTCTACGCCGGCGGAACTCCATCCGCTTATTTTTCGCCGATCTTCTGCAAATTTCCGACGATGACCGTGATCAGTCTTTCCGGTTGCAAATACTGCCTGTCGCGAGTGATCCGGCGAATGAGATCGGGATAACGGTCCGGATATTCCAGGCCAAGCTGAAAATATTCGACCTGAGCCAAAAAGCTCGCCACCTTACGATTGGTGTCTAGGCGCAACGGGAAACTGCCGGTTAGATAATCCTTGGCGTCGCTCAGTTCCTCCTCGCTCACGGGCTGCTCACGGATGCGGCGAATCTCCTCTTTGGCGATGCGGATCGCTTCCTGGGCGGTCTCGTTTTTGGTTTGCATCACGAGTTGAAACTCCCCGCGCCTTCGTTCAGCGCTGAAGTAGCTGTAGACCGAATAGGCCAGCCCCTTCTCGTTGCGAATCGAATCTATCACCCGGGAAGAAAAACCGCCGCCGCCCAAAATGTAGTTCATCACCTGAACTGCATAGTAATCCGGATGCTCCCGGCCCACACCCTGATGTCCCAATATGATATTCGCTTGGGTCAGCTCCTTGTTAACCCGGATCACCTGCGCCGGGCCATGCGTCGAAGGAACCAGAGGGCCGCCGCTCGGCTCACCCTTTTTCCAAGAACGGAAGGCCTGATTGAGCGCTAGCGTCATCTCATCATGGGAAATATCTCCAACCACCGATAGAATCGCCCGGTTGGGACGGTAGGCGCGCTCGAAAAATTCCCGCAGGCTCTTCCGTTGCAACGCCCTGACGCTCGTTTCCGTTCCTTCGACGGGCCTCCCATAGGGGCTTCCCGGGTAGAGCGCGGCGGCAAAGCGCCGCTCGGCGATGTCGCCGGGCTGTTCTTCGCGCGCCTTGATCGCCGCGATCACCGCTTGCTTCTGGCGGTCGATCTCCTCCTGGGGAAGAGTCGACGAAGTCAACACCTCGGCCAAAAGTCCGAGACCGGTGGCGAGATCCTTTTTGAGCATCGTCATGCTGACGCTCGCCGTATCCTCGCCGCAACCCGCCGATAGACTGGCGCCGATAAAATCCAGGGTGTCACTGATTTGCAGCGCCGAGCGCCGCTTGGTGCCGTAGGTAAGAAGCCTGGCGGTAAGATTCGCGAGCCCCTCCTGACCGGCGGTGTCATAGCGCGACCCCGCATCGGTCAACAGCTCGATAGAAACCATCGGCAGGGCTCTTTGCTCGGAGGTCAAAAGAACCATGCCATTGCCCAACACGGAGCGCTTGGGCGTGACCCCGGCTTGCAGCGGCGCGGCGAGCGTTATCGTCAAGCAGAGGCTCGCAAGAGCCCGAACGATTTTTCTACATGCGACTAAGCTCATGACGGATTATTGGCTTTTTTCTTTGGTGGGAATCAACACCCCGACGGTTCTCCGGTCGCGATCAAGATACTGTCTGGCCACGCGCCGGATATCTTCGCGGGTCACCCGCCGGATGCCGTCGAGATAGGCGTCCATCATGCGCCAGCCGGCGGCGGCTTCGTAGTAGCCGATCTTCATCGCCTGGCCGAAGATCGAATCCTGGGCGTAGATGTATGACGACTCAATCTGATTCTTGGCCTTTTGCAGCTCGCGCTCGCTGATCAATTCCGACTTGATTTTTTCCAGCAGGGCGTCTATTTCGCGCTCAACCTTCGCCGGCTCCTTGCCCGGCATCAACTGGGCAGTGACGCTGAAGCCGGTCGGGTCGATGGACACGCCGCTGTAGTCCGCGTCGATATTGCGCGCGATCCGCTTTTGATAGACCAGCTCGTGATAGAGCCGGGAACTGCGGCCCCCGGCTAGGACCACCGACAAGAGATCCAAAGCGTAATTGTCCGGGCTCTTGAGATTCGGCGCATGGTAGTACATCAGGATAAACGGCAGCTCCGCTTCTTTCTTGAGGATCACCCGACGCTCGCCGCGCTGCGGCGGCTCTTCGACGCGCACCTTGGGCGGCTCGGCGCCGCGCGGAATTTTCTCGAACGCGGACTTGATCTTGGCTAAAATCTCCTCCGTGGAAAAATCGCCGGTGACGACCACGTAGGCATTGTTCGGCGCGTAATAGAGCTTGTAGAAATCCACCAGGTCCTGGCGGCTCAAGTTTTGAATGTCATCCATCCAGCCGATGACCGGCCGGCGGTAGGGATGAACCGTGTAGGCCACCGCGCCCGCCACCTCGCTCAACGCCGACGACGGGTTATCATCGGTCCTGAGACGGCGCTCCTCTTGAATCACCTTTTTTTCCGGCTCGAAATAGGTGTCGCCCAACAGCGCGTTGGTCATGCGGTCGGCCTCGAGCTCGATCTCCACGCCGATCTTGTCGCGGCTCATGGTGGCGAAATAGACCGTCACGTCGGAACTCGTAAAGGCGTTGGAGCGCCCGCCGTTTTTCGCGATGATCCGCGAATACTCCTCCGGTTTGGTGGTGGGCGTCCCCTTGAACATCATGTGCTCGAGAAAGTGCGCCAGCCCGCTTTTTCCGTCCCTCTCGTTGCGCGCGCCGACGCGGTACCAGACTTGAAACGTCACCGCCGGGCTCTTGTGATTTTCCAAAAGGAGAATCTTAAGCCCGTTGTCGAGAACAAACTCGCGCACGTTGGTGGCGTTGGCAGGTTTCGCGAAAGCATTCAGGAACGCGAACAAAACGAATGGCAAAGCGAGCCGGCGGAGCATTAAAATCAAGGTAAAGGATCCCAGTAGAAAGTTCAAGCATGACCACTGCCGGATGATCCCAAGGCGTCCTGCCAACTCATGTTGACACCTCCAAGCCGCCACAATAGTATGACTTCCCAGCACGGAGGTTCTTATGCCTGACATCACCGATATGCGCGGATACATCGAAACGCTCGAAGCGATGGGCGAGTTGCGCCGGCTCGACGGCGTGGATTTGAAACTGGAAGTCGGCGCGCTCACCGAGCGGGCGGCCGAGCAGGAAGGGCCGGCCTTGTTGTTCAGTAACTTCAAAAATTACCCGGCGGGCTTTCGCGTGATCTCGAACGTTTTTCGCACCTGCAAGCGCACCGGTCCCGCGATGGGGATTTCTTCCGAACTGAACGGCGTCGATTATCTTTACGCCTGGCGAAAAACGCTCGCTGCCTACAAACCCGTGGCGGTCGGGCAAGTCGAAGGCGGGCCGGTTTTCGAGAACCAGATGG
>JACPFE010000342.1 GCA_016183145.1 Deltaproteobacteria bacterium
CATAGAAATTGTAGCAAAACGAATTCAACCCAGCAAGACAGTTGGAAGTCGTAAATCCTGTCGCTTATTGAATAACTGCCGCTTAGGCTTGTTTTCAGCATGATTGTTAACATTTGGCAGCGTTCCTGTGTGCGCCGGATGAGAATGAAATTGTTATCAAGAGACTTGTGAGCTGGAAATAAGTTGGGAAATGATCAACTGGAGACAAAGTCGGTCAAACCTCCACCATCGATGCGGATCGACGCCGATTTAGCCGGGCGCACGCGGCAAAGATAGGAGCGGTGGGGCAGGGAACCGCTGATCGGGTCGGTGAGGTCGGCGCCGATAAGGGTCGCCGGGTTGGCGCCGTCGCCGTCATACGGATTGTAACCTGGCAGTTCGAGTTCTTTGCACGCCTGCCACCAGCCATGCTGGCAGCAGACGACGCCGGGCAAGATATTCTTGGTCACGTGCGCCTTCACTTTGATCGCCCCGCGCGGGCTTTCGACGATCATCCACTCTTTGTTCGCGATGCCGTAGGTCGCGGCGCTGTCCGGATGAATATCCGCGGTCGGCTCGGGAGATGCTTTGCGCAGACTCGGCAACGCGCGCTGCTGGCTGTGCACGTAGGTGGTGAATTTCGCGTTGGTGAGCACGAGCGGAAAATCGGCGGCGATGTCGGGCCGGCTCAGCGGGCTCAACGCCGGTTCGACATATTCCGGTAGGGCGGGATACCCGTGCGCCGCAAAGGTCTGGCAATACAGCTCGACTTTCTTTGACGGCGTGGCGAAACCGCGCGGCGCGCCTTCTTTACTCTTCCGCGCGTGTTTCTCGTAGGTCGGTTGCGCCGGCAGCGAAATGCCGCCCTCGGCATGCTTCAACTGGTCGAGCGAGACACCGGTCGGTTGAAGTTCGTAGGCATAACCCGCTTCGACATCGCCGTTGAAGAATTGTTCGGTGAAACCCATGCGCTTGGCGAGTTCGAAAATAATCCATGTGTCGGAGCGCCGTTCGTATAACGGCTCGACCACCACCGGGCGATATTGCAAATGGGTTTTGCCCAGGGGCCGGTGCTCGAAGGCGGTCGTGATGTTGGACATCTCAAGAAAGCTCGCCGCCGGCAGCACGTAGTCGCAGAGTTCCGCCGTCGGCGTCATGAAAAGATCCACCGCCACCGAGAATTCCAAAGCGCTCAGCGCTTGCCGTCCGCGCCGGGCATCGGCGTTGGACATCACCGGATTGGCGCCGAAGCTAAGGAACGCTTTGATCGGGTAGGGGCGCTCCTCGAGGATGGCGGTGAAAATATCATAGGCCGCGCAGTTGCCCGGTTTGGCCGGCGGCCCGAGGGGTTTTTTTTCGCGGCCGATGCGCAGGGCCGCCGTCTCTTTCGGCAAGAATTCCTTGCCGCCGACGTCGTTCACCGCCACCTTGGGAAAAATCACATTGCCGCCTTGCCGGTCAAAGTCGCCGAGCAGCGCGTAAAGCGACGCGATGGCGCGGCTGGTCTGGGTGGCGTTGGTGTGCTGGCCGAGGCCGTTCCACATGTGCATGCTCACGGGCCGGTTGTGGACCAGCATGAGCGCGGTCTGCCAAACTTTGTCGGCGGGAACCCAGGTGATTTTTTCCGATTTTTCCGGCGCGAAAGCCGCGGCGATTTCGCCGAGCCGTTCAAAGACCGGCGCGCAGGAAATTTCTTTCCCGTCCTTCCCGCGCAACGCCCGCGCGCCGAAGAGCGCCGGCTGGACGCCGTCGGCGTCATACAAACCAGTGGCGCAATCGTAAAGCGCCGGCCGATTTTCGCGCTCGTCCCAGACGACGAAACGGTTCGCGCTTCCGTCCGCCGTGAGATCGGCTTCGGTCAGCGCTTTTCCCGTCCCGCAATTAAGCAGAAAGGTTCCGTTGGTCCACTGGCGCGCGAAGGCGGCGTCGTACCAGCCCTCTTCCAGCAAGCAATGCGCCAGCGCGAGGGCGAGGGCGCCGTCGGTGCCGGGACGCGGCTGCAAGAGCATGTCCGCCTGGGCGCCGATGCCGACGCGGCGCGGATCGACAACGACGGTTTTCATGCCGCGCTTGCGCGCTTCGACGATGTCATGGGCGAGAATCAGCGAGGTGGAGCTTGGATTGTGGCCCCAAAGAAGAAAGGTTTTGCTGTGTGCGAGATCCGGCGTCGGTATATTGGCGCCGAAGGTGTAGCTGAAGCCGGTGTCCTTGTGCCAGTTACAAACATGGGTCGTGGAGACCCAGTTGGGGCTGCCGAAGAGATAGAGCAGACGGCCGAGCCAACGCTCGACGTCGTCCACGGAAGTCCCGCTCCTGGTGCCCTTGCCGAGAGCCAACGCCTTGGCGCCGTATCGTTCGCGAATATCCTTCAGCCGTTTGGTGATGTCATCGAGCGCCTCATCCCAACTGACGCGCTGCCAGCCGGGATCAAGATCGCCTTTGGGTCGAGTGCGCTTGAGCGGATAATTGAGCCGGTCCGGATGATAGATCAGCTCCGGGGCGGCCTTACCCTTGATGCAGATGACGCCGCCATTGGGATGTTCGTAGTCGGGATCGAGGCGCGTCACCCGGCCATTTTTCACCGTGGCGACCGTGGCGCAGTGCGCTGTGCAAAGAGCGCAGTAGCCGCGCACCTTCTGAATATCTATTCGTGCTTCAGCAGCTTTGGACATGGCCAACTGGCCTTTAATGATGAACTAAGCGGCGTAAACGTTCAAGCCGTTCAATTGGTTCAAGGGTCCGAACTCGCAGCGCGTAATTTTTTGGCGCTTCGGGGTTTCCTGTGAAGGAGCATTCACCATAGCGCGGCTACGCCGCAACCAAAATGAGAAAAGTCGGATTCACCACGAAGGCACGAAGGACACGAAGGGTACCGTAGGGTGCGCTTCGCGCACCGGTCGGTCTCGGAATATCTCTCGCAAAGACGCAAAGGCGCAAAGGGGAACGTCGTCATTTCGATCGAAGGGAGAAATCTTTCCTAGATCCCTCGCATTCGCTCGGGATGACAGGCCTTGGGCCTGTCGCTTAGCGTCTTGGCGTCTTGGCGCGAGGCAGCTCTTCTCGGCGTCCTGCGCGGTGAATACTCCTTCACAGTCATCTCGGAAGAGCCCTTAAATAGAGCGGCATTGGGAACCATCCTTGGTTTCAAACGTTGCCTTGACTCTGGCGCAAGAGACTCGGCAGCCGGCCTTTGATGATTGCTTCCGCTTCCGTAACTATGTCGTGGACGATTTCCCTGACGCTCTTGATGGAATCGATCAAGCCAGCGTCTTGACCAAAGGAAAGCGAGGCATTATCGATATCGCCGGCGGCACGGGCGGCGGCCACCTGTTTGCCGATTTCACTTGCGTTCTGGCGCAGCGCCCATTCGCGGCCCGACCAGCGCTCGATAAATTTGTTGCGCTGCGCGCGCGACATGGCGCCCGGCCAGACGCGTTGGCTGGCGAGGTCGGGGATCTCCGTCAGTACGGTATCGTGGCCATCGCTTTTGACGATCACCTGCTTGTAGTTCGGATGAATCGGCGCCTCCGGCGTGGCCATGAAGCGGGTGCCGAGCAGCACGCCTTCGGCGCCGAGTGCCAGCGCGGCTGCAAGGCCGCGGCCATCCGCGATGCCGCCCGCGCAGAGAACCGGTAGCGGCGCCACCGCTTTGACCATCATCGGCACCAGCGGCAACGACGCCATCCAACCCACATGGCCGCCGGCTTCCGTCCCCTGCGCTACGATGACGTCAGCGCCGGCTTCCGCGGCGCGAAGAGCTTCGGGAACTTCCCCGGCCATATGCATGACTTTGGACCCGGCGTCGTGGGCGCGCTGAAAATAGTCGCGCAGATCTTGATCCTTGCGCGCCCAGGCAAAGGCAGCGACCGCCGGTCGCGCGCGCAGCGTCACCGCGAACATATCCTCCAGAATCTGAAACAAGAGATGATTGATGCCGAAAGGCTTGTCGGTGCGCTCGCGGATCGAAGCGATCTCGGCGTCAAGCGTCGCGGCATTGAATGCCGATGTACCGAGCGTGCCGAAGCCGCCGGCGTTGGAGACCGCGGCCACCAGCGGCGCGGTCGTCGCGGTGCCCATGCCGCCCAAAATGATCGGATGGGGAATGCCGAGCAGATCGCAAATGCGCGTGTGAATCATGGCGCCTCCTGCGAAAGAAGATTTCTCCTCTGCCTACTACCGTAAATGACGGGTGCTGTCCATCCGGCGCCAGCAATCCCGCAGTCGGATAGCGGTTCAGTTTGTCTAAGATCCCTCACTTCGTTCGGGATGACAACTTACGCACCTGTCATTCCGAGGCGCAGCCGAGGAATCTTTCTTTATGCAAATCGGCTCCAACATGAACCGCTACCCACAGTTGCGTTGACAGACCACTGTCCGCAGACTTATGGTAAGGTCGATTTTTTCCCTGAGCCGGAAAACAGAATCCATCGTCGGACGCGGAATGAAATTCGGCGCTGCAAAACTTGGCAGCCGAAGAAAGCTCGGCAACCTGTTCCTCGACGTTAACCTGGCATCTCAACCCGGTTGCTACAGCCTGATCATTTCTCTCAAGCGGAAGAAAGCCGTGCGCGTCGGAAAGTTAGGCGTCGCGCTCTTTCCCAAAGGGACCTACGTTTACACCGGCAGCGCGATGGGCGGCTTGGCGGCGCGGCTCAAGCGGCACTTAACGCGAAAGAAAAAGATTCGTTGGCATATCGATCATCTGCTCAAGTTGCCGGAAGCCCGCATCGATAAAGTCATCGTCTATCCGCCGGCGGCCAATCAGGAATGCCGGCAAAACCAGCGGATCGCCGCGCTCCCCGGCGCCTCGGTTACGCTCAAACGCTTCGGCGCCTCAGACTGCAAGTCAGGCTGCGCGAGCCATCTCTTTTTTTTCGGGTCTTCTGGGTTTAGTGTAGAGGAGTTTTCACCACGAAGGTCCCGGTGCGATGTAGCAGCAACCGAAACTCGGAATATCTCTCGCAAAGACGCAAAGGCACAAAGGCACAAAGGAAGAGCATTGTCATTTCGAACGAAGAGAGAAATCTTTCCTAGATCCCTCGCATTCGCTCGGGATGACAGGCCTTGGGCCTGTCGCTTAGCGTCTTTGC
>JACPFE010000343.1 GCA_016183145.1 Deltaproteobacteria bacterium
CGCGCTCTCGATACACACTATTGCGCAAAATGCATGCCGTGGCGACCACAAAACACTCGGCGCGTTTCCACCGCATAATCCCTCGCACGGCGCGCGTGAGCTTTTATGATGCGGCTGAATCTTTTCACCGCTGCAAAGACCATCGGAGGGGTTTCGCAGCAACGGGAATTGTCCGGGGCGGCATGGCGTCCCCCGCTCCATCCCGTGCGCATGCGAGGAATCTATTGTGAAAGAGTCCTCGCCGCTTCGCTCTTCGGAATGACAGAGAGGGATAGACACGGCATTTCTCCTATGATGACACCGTCTCTTGGTCGCTTTGAGCGCATCATGGGACGAGGCTTACCCGGAGTGCAAGGAAATTTTCACGCGTAGATTTGCCAGCCGCGGTTCCATGTCGTAGGATGTGGCAATGAATCAAAACGGAGAAAGAAAATGAACCGCGAAGCGATCCTGACCGACAACGCACCCAAAGCCATCGGCCCTTACGCTCAAGCGATCAAGGCGAACGGTTTTATCTACACGGCGGGACAAATTCCTATCGATCCGAAGACGGGTAACTTTGTCGAAGGCGGTATTAACGAGCAAACGCGGCAGGTGCTGGAAAATTTAAAGGCGGTCTTGGCGGCGGCCGGCTCTTCCCTCGATCAAGTGGTCAAAGCGACCGTCTTTCTAAAAAACATGACCGACTTCCCCGCGATGAACGAAGTTTATGGGGAATACCTCGGCACCGCTAAGCCGGCCCGTTCCACCGTGGCGGTCGCCGAATTACCGCGCGGCGCGCTCGTCGAGATCGACCTCGTGGCGCTGGCCTAACCGCCAACCGGCAAACAAATCATGCTGCGAAGGCCGGCTGAGAGCGTGGTTTGCACGGGACCTCTTTCATTTCCTCCCCCCTCGGAGACTGTGTCTTAATGTCATTCTGAGGCGAAGCCGAAGAATCTCGCCTTCGCAACATCCTGAAAATGCGAGATGCTTCGCTCCGCTCAGCATGACATCTCCTGGCCTTCCCCCATCGAAGGGGGAAGGTAATATTTGCAGGAAATGACAATTTTAGTTTCAGATGGGGTGGCGCTAAGATCGACTCTTTGCACTGAGCCCGAGCGAAGAGTTAAATTCCCAAAACCATTCGCACCAGAGTCTGAAGAATCAATTTAGCGGCGCCGCTGAGAGTCTCTCCCACCGTTGGCTTCTCCTCGACTGCACCGCGCGGGTAGACGAACATTCCCTTGGTGCCCGTCACCACCCAGGACTTCGGGTTTTGATACACTTGGGGGATTTTGTGGATGATCGCCTCCGTTCCCAGTTTATCCACTCGCGTTTTCCTCTGGAGTTTCTTGTAGCGCCTGAGCTCGCCGCGGTTGAGCCAGATCCCTTCGCAGCGCCAGCAGCGCTTGAGTTGCAAATCTTTCGGCAACATTGGATCGCTGCACGACTGCAACTTGGCCGTGCACCTCGGACAATAAAGCGTTTTCGCCGCCGGCGTCACAAGGTTTGTCAGTAACTTCTCATCGACGGCATCCACGCGCTCTGCTTCGTCCGGATCGATGGGAAAAAGCTCCCACTTGTCGCACCAGATGCCGCCGCATTGCCCGCATTGGTCCAACTGAATGAGAGTTCCCGGATTGGCCTTGGCCGTGACCGGGTTCATTGGTACTTCGCACTGCGGGCAACTAACCACGATCTCAACTCCGGCTCATTGAACTTTGAACATTGAACCTTGAACCTTCGACGCTTCTGCGCCTGGAAGCCCCGCCATCTGATAGAGCAGCATGATGCGCCGGTTGATCGGCGGATGCGTGCTCAGAAGGTCGGCCATGCGCCCTTCTCGATCGTCGATGCGGCGCCTGAGCGGATTGGCGATGAACAGGTGCGCTGTGCCTCGGCTGGCCTTGTGAAACGGCATGCCGGCGTCGCGAATCTTCTCCAGTGCGTGCGCCAGGCCGAGGGGATTACGCGTGAACTCCGCCGCGGTGGCGTCGGCCAAATATTCTCTCTGGCGCGAAACCGCCATCGCCATCAAACGGGAAATCAACGGCGACAAGATGATCAGCAACAACGCGGGGATGACGATCATCAGGTTTTTGTTCGCGCCCCGGCGGGTGTGGCGCGAGCCAAAAAAAGAGCGCTGCGCCCAGTCGGCGAGCAACGCCACGCCGCCGAGAAGGATGCTCACGAGCATCATCACCAGCGTGTCGTGGTTGCGGATATGGGCCATCTCGTGGGCCACCACTCCCTGCGTCTCCTGGCGATTGAGCAGCGCTAGCAGCCCAGTCGTGACGCAGATCGACGATGACTTTTCGTCTTGGCCGGTGGCAAACGCGTTAGGCGCCGGATCGAAGACAACGTACACCCGGGGCATCGGGCAACCCGAAGCCAACGCCATTTCCGTGACGACGTTGTGAAATTCGCGGTGCTCCGGCAGTTGAATGTCCAGTTTCTCGGCCCCCATGGAGCTAAGTATCAGATTGCCGCCGTAGTTGTACGCCGTCAGCGCCATGAAGGTGGCAAAGGCCAGCGCCGACAGCGTCGCGATGGGAACCGGCGGGCCGTATCGCGTAAACGCATCGAGATAAACGGTGTCGACGGAGAGACCGACGAGAATAAAAAACACGATGAAGCAAAAGATAATGACCGCGCTGATCCACCCGTTGCGGCGCTGGCGCTCAGCGAAATCTTGGGTCTTCAGTGCGCCCACAGCAGTGGACCTAACCTGGGTAAATC
>JACPFE010000344.1 GCA_016183145.1 Deltaproteobacteria bacterium
CTTATAATGTCTTCGGCGGGATATTTTGGGTCATGTCAACGACCTTGACGGGCTATTTTCTTGGCACAATGATTCCGAATATTCAGGAGCGGATTCACGTCGTGATCGCCATCGTGATTTTTCTTTCACTGCTGCCGGCGATCATTAAATTCGCTAGCGAAAAATTAAAGGTGCGCTCCTAGGCGGCGCCGCGGCACTCTTTGACACGAGGAGGCCTCTTGGAAATACTGGCTATCGCGATAGCGCTGGGAATCATCGAAGGCTTGACCGAGTTTATTCCGGTATCCTCGACGGGCCATCTGATTATAGCCGGGCATCTGTTTGGTTTTGTCGGCGATAAGGCGTCGAGCTTCGAGGTGGCGATTCAATTGGGCGCGGTCCTGTCCGTGGTCTTTCTCTACTGGCGCAGGTTTCTCGGGCTGGTTCCCAACGGCCCGGAGTCGAAGCTCCGTAACGACTCGACGCTGGCGGGTTGGGCGGGCCTGTGGCGGATCGGGCTAGCAACGCTGCCGGCCCTGGTGGTGGGCTTCGTCGCGCGCCATGCGATCAAAGAAAGACTGTTCACGCCGGAAGCAGTAACCGTCGCTTTGCTGGTTGGCGGTGTGGCGATCCTTTTGGCGGAACGAATCATGATGGGACGGCGTTCGAACTCCCTGGATGTTCTTACTTTATCACAAGCGTTCGGTATCGGGCTGTTCCAGGTCTTGGCGCTTTGGCCCGGGACTTCGCGGGCTGCGGCGACCATTTTGGGCGGAATGTTGCTGGGGCTGGACCGCAAGAGTGCCGCGGAGTTTTCTTTTTTGATCGCCGTGCCGATTATGTTTGTGACGACCGGTTATGAACTGGTCCAAATGCGCGAGTCCTTCCTTTTCGACGACTCACTACTATTCGGAGTTAGGTTCGCGATTTCCTTTGTCGTCGCTCTTATGGCCGTGAAAGGGTTTGTCAGCTTTCTCGGCCGCGGCAGCCTAGCGCCCTTCGGCTGGTACCGGATTTTTATCGCGCCGGTTTTTTATTTTTTAACCCGCGGCTTGAGTTTCTAACCAGCGGACTGGCGGCGTTAACAAAGACTGCTCCTGCCTGGCTCCAGGCAATTTGTCGCCGACCTCGTCGATGATTTAAGCTTCATGCCGATGTTTGATCCAATGGTAGATCTTTTCCCGGTAAAGGTAGGCGGCCAGCAGGATCAAAGCGGAGGCGACGGCGAATATCGCCACTTGATAGTATTGCTCATCGCGAAACTTGGCGCCTTGAAGGGTCAGGAGGTAGGTTCCCGGGATGCGTCCGATAATCGAAACCATCAGAAAGGTGCTCAGTTTCATTCGGCTAAGGCCCAGGAGATAACAGAGGTAGTCCTTGGGAAAGCCGGGGATCAGAAATAACAGAAAGCAGATCATCGCGCCGGTGTTGGTCGTGAGAAAATCAAACTTATGGAGGACATCCAGGCTTATAAACCTTTCCACGAAGGGCCGGCCCAGGATGCTCGCCAGCTCGAAGGCGATCCACGAACCGATGGTGAGCCCCACGGTTGATAGGATGAAACCCAACCGCTCGCCGTACACAAAACCGCCTGCCACGCCGGTTAGTTCGCCGGGAAACGGTGCGGCGACCACCTGAAGCAATTGAAATAGGACGAAGACGGCCGGCGAATATGGGCCCAGGGACTGCAGGAACTTGCTCAGTTTATCGCTGCTCGAATAGATACCCTCGAAATCGTCCCAGTCTTCACCCGCTGGTGCCAGGGCGATAAGCGGTTGCGGTATGTAACGGCTGAAAAAGAAAAGCAAAACCATCAAAGCCAAGAAAATAATGCCACGGATGGCGAGTTTCCGGCGTTGGCTGATCATTGGCATTTTATAGCAGCAAAGGGCTGAAAAGACGAGGGAGCGCGCCGATGTGTGGGCAAGAATTGCACGGGCTCAACGGCCCATCTGCATCTGTCGAATCAGGGTCTTGAGTTTTTTCGGTTCTTTCCGGTATGACATCATCATGTCGGGGCGAACGGATTGGGATTAGCATAAGAAATTCGGGGACGGGATGTTGGAGCCGGGTTCTTGCTGACCCTATAATCCGCGAATTGCAATCCCGAAACTGGGCAAAAAAAAGGTGACCGCCAATTCCGGGCGGCCACCTTTTAAACTAACTTACGAGAAACGATAAGAAACTACGCCTGCGCCCCTACCTTGGGCCGCCATTTATCAAACTTAACCTCCAACCTGTTTAACATCTCCATACCGAACATCCCTGTTGTGGCAAAAATAAGGATGCCGACAAAGACTTTATCAGTCTGGAAGGTCGCGCCCGCCACCGTGATCATAAAACCGATCCCGGCGGTGGCGGCATAAAGCTCGCCGACCATGACACCGATGAGCGCCCGGCCGATTCCCAGCCTCAAACCGGTAATAATAAAAGGCACAGTGGAAGGTAGCACCACACTCCTAAAGATCTGCCACTCCGTTGCGCCGAAGCTTCTTGCCGCGGTAAGGAGACTATAAGGAGTGGTCTTTACCCCGTCGCGCGCATTGATCATGACCTTGGAGAGAATGCCAATACCCAACCAGATAATAACCAGGGGTAAAAGGGCGACGCGCGGTGTGGCGTTCATGGCATTGATAAAAGGATCAAAGGTGTAAGCGAACCTTTTGTACCAACCACACGCGATGCCGAAGGGGACGCCAAAGGCAGCCGACAGGAAATATCCCCAGGCAAATTCAATCCCGCTGACCCTGAGATCATTATAGATCTCTCCCGAGGCAAATAGCTGCACCGCAGCTTTCCATACGAGCGACGGTGCGCTCATAAACATAGGATTGATGAGCTGGAAGGTATTGCCGACCAGTTCCCATGTCGTGAGAAAAATAATCACGGCGGTTGTTCCCAGGATTTTCTTTTCCTGGTTCAGGTAAAACTTGTACGCGGCGGACGCTTCGGCTATGCGTACGTCTAATAATTGTTCCTCAGCGGTCTGATCAGCCATATGTTTTCCCTCCTATTATGAGTTTGTAAAAGGACCCACTCGGATTACCAGCCTCGCGATCCTGTAACAAAAGGGCATGCGCTTGTCAACAGTTATTTCCCTCTGACCCCCCACGCCAAAATTCTGTTCCAGCAATCGTGACGCGAGTAAAGTTGATTGTTCTTGGTGTCATCTTGACAATCGTTTATGTATTAACTAATTTACGGGCTAACCATCTCTGTCGAAACAGGGGACCGCATGAAACTCCTTTTTATCACGCCGCCGATGGGCAATTGGGCGCCTTGGGGCGATAAGCACTTGGCCGTCAACTCGCTTCATTCGCAGATTGGCGCTTTTATCCGACAAAAGCAAGCCGCCGAAGTCGCCGTTCTCGATTGCCGCGCGTTGGGTCTCAATGACGATGAAATGCTCGACGACGTCGAGCGCCGGCGGCCCGATGTCGTCTTCTTCGGCTCGATGATCCCCGCCGCGGGGGGCGCGGCGCAGTTAACCCGCTTCCATGCGGCGATGAAAATGATCAAAACGGCGCTTCCCGGCACGGTGACCGTCGCCGGCGGGCTCATGTATACGGCGGTTCCCAAGGAGATCATGGCGGAGCAGCCGCAGCTCGATTTCGCCATCGTCGGTGTCTTCGGCGACAACGAATATACGCTTTGGGAATTGCTCGATGAGCTAAAGAAGCCGGCGCCGAATTTTGCCGGCGTCCGTGGTCTTACCTGGCGTAATGGCGGCGAGATCGTTCTCAACCCGGCGCGTCCGGTGATCGCGAACCTCGACGAGCTGCCGATGCCGGCTTACGATCTTTTCCCAATGGACCGGTACTACGGCTACTCGGTCATTGCCAACTACAACGAAGCGGTGACGTCCAGAGGGTGCGAAGGGGCCTGTCACTTTTGCTACGAGTGGTGGCTCGTGGATCAGCGCAATCCGCGGGACTTTACTTCGCACCGCACCCGCGGCGGCAAGGCGGTGGCCGATGAGATGGAGCTTTTGAACAAGAAATATGGCGTTAAAGCGCTCACTTTCATGGACGACGACTTCAGCTCCGACCGCCAGAAGATGGTCGATTTGGTCGCAGCGCTGGAAAAGAAAAAACTCGACATGAGCTGGTTCTGTCTCAGCCGGGCGCAAAATATGATCCGCGACGCCGATCTGGTTCCCCGCCTGCGCAAGGTCGGCATGTATCAAGTGCTGATCGGCATCGACGGCGGCACGGACGAGGAGATCGCCGAAGCGCGCAAAGGGCCGATGAAGGTGGGCGTTAAGGAACTGAAGGAATTAATTCAGTTCCTGCGCAAAAACGATATCTCGACGATCTCAACTTATTTGAACGGTTTTTGGGACGATGACGAAGCCAAAATCCGCCAGCGCGCCAAGGCGGTGGACGAGATCGACCCGGACATCGTTATGATCCAACTGCTCAATCCGATCCCCGGCTCGCCGATTTATAAGAAGGCGATTAAGGACAACGCCATCGAGGTCAACAATTTAAGCTTGTATGATCTCGAACACTGCGTCATGCCGACCAAGCATCTGACGCGCCAGCAGTTGGGCGAGCTGACCGGCTGGGCCTTTCAGTCCTTCTACAGCAAGCCAGGGCGCATCGACCGCATCATGAATGGCTACAGCTCGCCATACGTCAAGATGAAATTTCTCTCCTTTAAGAACAACGCCGCCAAGTACGAAAAAGGCGCGGCGCAAGACGCCGTCGCCATTTAGCAGGCTCCCTGTTCGATGGCCGAGCACGCAACAGCCCGTTCGCTTCACGGTAAGGTCGTTCTCGTCACCGGGGCGAGCCGGGGCATCGGTGCCGCCGCCGCCAAGCGGCTGGCGCAGTCTGGCGCATCGCTTGTCATCAATTACCACCATAATCGCGAAGCCGCGGAGAAAGTCCTTCGGGAAATCGAAGACAGCAGCGGGCGCGGCATGGTCTTTCAGGCGGACGTCACGCGAAAGGAGCAGGTCGAGGCGATGGTGCGCGCGGCGCGGGAAAAACTCGGCGCCGTGGACGTGCTCGTCAACAACGCGTACTTTCCGTTCGAAGTCGGCCAGCTCCATGAGTTGTCCTGGGAGAATTTTCATCGCGCCGTCGAGCATGAGCTTGCGGCGTTCCACCACTGCGTGCAGGCCTGCTTGCCCGGTATGAAGGAAAAGAAAGCCGGCCGTATCATCGTCGTCAGCACGCGCTTGGCGCAGCAGCCGCTTGCCAAGATGGGCGCCTATGCCGCCGCGAAATCGGCGCTGGAGTCGATGGCCGATACGATGGCCATCGAACTTGGGCCGTTAGGGATCGCGGTCAACGTGGTGACCCCGGCGTTTACTCTGACCGATGCCTCCATGATCATGCCGGAGGCGTTTCGCGAGCGGGTGAAGGAGACCCGCCCGCTAAAAAAACATCTCTACCCGGAAGATGTCGCGGGGACCATTGCGTTCTTGGCGGGAGATGAAGCCAGCATGCTAACGGGGAGCCATATTTTGATTACCGGTGGCAGCCACCTGCAACTTTAACTGCGTTCGATCGCACGATGCTCGGAAAATCGAAGATGGAAGATGGAGGATCGATCCTCGATTCTCAATCCTCAATTCGCTCTCACGATGATGCTCACTCTCGATGAAATCGTCGCCAAGCTGAAGGACATCGCCGGTCCCCGCCGGGTCTCGACCAATCCCATCGACAAGATCAATTACCAACACACCCTCGCCTACGGCGCTTATCGCGCGTTGCCGGATGTCATCGTGCGTGTCGAGTCGGATGCCGCGGGCAACCATTGCGTCGCCGAAATTCTGAGATTCGCCAACGAGCATAAGATTCCCATTGTCGCTAAAGGCGGCGTCGGCATGGGCATCAGCTCGCCGCTCAAGGGCGGCTTGCTTTTGGACATGCTCGGAATGGACAAGATTCTCGAAGTGAATTCCGAGAAGCAGTACGTCATCGCCGAAGGAGGCACTAGCGTCTACGCCGTTCATCACGCGCTCAGGCAGCATGGGCTCATGCTCCCCAACTTCGGCACTTACGGTCCCGCCGTGGTCATCGGCGCGATGATCAACAAGGGCGGCATCGGCTACGGCATGACGCGCTACGGCTGGATCGCCGACATGGTGCTCGGCCTGGAAGTGATTCTCGCCAACGGCGAAACGATTCGCTTCGGCGCGCTGGCGAACCAGGGGACGGCCTTCGGTCCGTTTCAGAAATGGATCCATCTGCCGGATTTGCTCGGACTGTTTACGCTCGCCGCTGGCTCCCTGGGCATCATCGGCAAAGTTTGCCTGCGCGCCATCCAGGGAAAAAGAGAATGGCTGCATGACTACTGTTACACCTTTCGGCGCGACCAGTTGCAACAAGTTCAAGACACGCTCATTGAGCTGGTCAAGGGCGAAGTCGTTTTCGATATTCACTTCACCGACCGCTGGCAGTACCACTGGCCGATGCAAGAGGGGCTTTACGACAAGAGTAAGATTCCGGCGGATGCATGGTTTTTTTTAAAGACGGTGCTCATGGCGAGGGACGCCGAGGAGCTCGCCTTCAAAGAGAAACGCATGCGCAGAATTTACCAATCGGCGGGCGGTGTCGACCTGCCGGAGATCGCCGAAAAATCGATGGGCGCCAAGGCGCAAGAGCATGGCCTGCGTGGCTGGCCCGATTATCATATCATGGGGCCCGACGGCTGGTGCGGCGCCGTGGTGCGCCATAGCGGCATGTTCGCCGTGACCTCGAAGATGTATCCGCTGACGTTTTTGAAGGAAATGTACGACCTCGACGAGGCGGCCAAGCGGGAGTGCGGTATCTGGGACGCCGAGCACTCGCCCCAGCATGACAGCTACGTCACGCGCGATCTGGCGATCAAGGAAGAGTACTTCGTTTTCTATAATCCCTATGACGACGAGGACGTGGGCAAGCTGCGCAAATGGATGGGCATGGTGCAACAGTTCAGCAACGAGCGCGGGGTGGTCTGGACGGCGCCGACCCTCAGCACGAAGGGACCAGTCCCCTATCAAAGGCTCGGTAGCCTCTACGATCTGGTGAAAGAGATCAAACAGTTGGTCGATCCGAACAATATATTGAACCCAGGAGCGCTTTATTGACGACTGGCGCTTGATTCAAGGCAGATCGCCGACTTCATGCTCCCCCTCACCCTTCCCTCTCCCCCGCGACGGGGGAGAGGACTAAGGTGAGGGGGCGAATGCGGGTGCGGCCTTCTAAACGCCATGCGTCAATCAATAATTAGAATTGGAGCACACTATGAGTGGATTAGGCAGGCAAGATTTTTCTGGAAAAAAGCTTTCACCGCAGGAAGCCGATGCGGTGGTTGCGGATTTAAAAGAATATCTTCACGGTATTGCGGACCGCTGGCTCTTCAAAGGCCGCTTTCACGCCGACATGGCCAAAGGCGTGCTCCCCATGGAGGCGATCAAAGTTTTCTGGCAGAACTGGTACGGCTTCGTCGCCGAGATCAATAATTTTCACGGCGTCGCCTACCAGCGGCATTTACCGTTCTTCAAGCGCCATCCGGAACTGCAAAAACACTTTGCCAACCATGTGGCGGACGAAATGATCCATCCCAAGCCGCCGGGCCATATTCAGATCGTCCTCGAACAAGGCCGTAACTTCGGCCTGACCAACGACGAGATGATCGAATACGAGATGCTCGCCGAGTGCCGCGCCTTTCTCGAATATTACCGCGGCGTTCTCTACGAGGGCACGATGGTGGAATGGTGGGCGTCGTTCTGCGTCGAAGAGGCGGTCGGCCACTGGGCCAGGTTTTTCGGCGGCGCCTTGCGCAAAGTCTACAAGATGCCCGAGGACAAAATCGTTTATTTCAAGGTGCACGCCGAGGCCGATCTCGAAGAACATGACGGAGTGATGGCCCACGCGGACCTCGATTGGATGGTCTTAAAGAAAATGCTCGAAGAAGGAAAGGCGGAAACCCGGCCCGGTTTCAACTTAGAGTACTGCCTGCGCATGGGCACGGCCTATTTCGCCTGGTTCTTCGAAGGGGTGTACCAATACGTCAAGAAAGAAGGGCTCTACAAAGCGTAAACATGTCTGAGCCGAGCAAAGCAGAAGAGTTATCGCCGCGCCCGCTGATGCGCATTCTTGGCGATTTCGCCAACAGCCAAATCCTAGACGCCTCCATCGAGTACGACTTCTTCACCCTCATTGAAAAGGGGTATCAGACTTCGGAAGAAATCGCCCGCGAGGCCGGCACCGACCCGCGCGCGACAAGAATCGTGCTCGACAGCTTGCCGGCGTTATCCCTCGTCGAAAAACGTGACGGCAAGTATTCTCTTACGACTACGGCTAAGCTGTTTCTGGTGCGGGGGAAGCCTTCTTATATGGGGGACTTTCGCCATGTGGCGCTGGCGCTTTGGGACGGCATGGCCAATCTCAAACAGACGCTTAAAACCGGCAAACCGCTGAGCCGCATGGACACCGGCGCGGAGCTTCAAGTTTGGGAAAAGCTCGTGCTCGGCATTATCGTCATCGCCGAGCCCGCCGCCAAAGCGCTCTGCGACATTCTCAAAATCGGCACGGAGCGCAAAGGGATTCGCGTGCTGGATATCGCCGGCGGTTCGAGCATCTTCGGCATGACGATCCTCTCCCGCGACCCGACCGCGCAAGTGACGCAGTTGGATTGGCCGAATGTCAACGCCGTGGCCAGGAAGGCGAATAAAGAGCGCGGCTTGGAAGGAAAGATTCGTTTCATCGATGGCGAGCATCGCACGGCGAAGATCGAAACCAATCATTACGATCTCGTCCTCGCCAGCAACTTTTGCCGCTTCGAGTCGCCAAAGGGGAACCAGGGGCTTTTCGCCAAGGCTTACAGCGCGCTCAAGCCCGGCGGCCAATTCGTCGTCAACGACTTCGTGCCCAACGAAGAGCGCACCGAGCCGACATTCGCTTTGCGTTTTTCCGTCTACACGCTGACGCATACGCCGGAGGGAGAGTGCTGGACGCTGTCGCAGTATTCGGACTGGCTTAAAAAGTCAGGTTTCTCGTCGATCTCGACCCACGGTGAAATTGCGAAAACGCTGCCTGGAACGACGCTGATTATCGCGACGAAATGAATGGGCCCCTGGCGCTTGGCCGAGCCGAACCTCAAACGAACTTTTTCCCGCCCGACTCCCAACGGCTCGACCCGAAGCCCCTTTCGGCGCTATTGATCAACCTTCTTTGACTCATTTTCTTTTGACTATTCGTCACCTTACATGGCCTTGGCCGCCGCCATCCAGCTTTCCCCTAGTATTGTCAAAATCGCTTTGATAGACTTCCTGCCGTGTTAAACACCGCTTATTGTTCGCACCCGAGCAACCTCAAGCTCCCGCGTTAATCCCCTTCTTAGGGGCGTCCCTCATGCAGTACTTAGCGATCTGCGAAGATGATCTGTTGTTCCATTTGTTGCGCAATGTCGCCTCCAAACAGGCCGATGTTCTTTACCTGGTCCCTGATGGATCGTTGGCCAAGAGAATCAAGCGCGAGGGGGGCAAGGCGCGCGGGGGCGACCTCCTCAAAGCGGACACCTACAAGCGAATCAGACTCCATCATGTGGATCAGGCCATCGTCTTTGTCCGGGACGCGGGCCTACAACGGGAAATCTGCAAGCTGCTTAGAAACCGGGACGCAAATCTCTTCATCGTCGCGTTGACGGCCAACGGCAACGGCGCCGGCGATTCCAGCGATCCGCTGCTGCGCAAGCTGCAACTCCCGGATGTCTTCGAGGAATTTTGCAGCTCGCAATTGCTCGACACGGTGAACCGGAAAAAAGTGGAGCGCATCCGCTCGCTCTTCGGCGAGCGTAAGGTCCATATTCTGCTCCAACATGATCCCGACCCCGATGCCATCGGCAGCGCGCTGGCGCTGCGCGAGCTGTTGGGACGCAACCGGCCGACGACGCCCATGGTCACATTCGGTGAGGTGACCCGCCCCGAGAATCTCGCGATGATAAAGTTATTGGATATTCAGATCGACCGGATCACTCCCGACGAACTGCACAAAGACGGCGCCCGGCTCGCCCTTGTCGACGTGCAACCGCCTTATTTCGAACAGCCGCTCGGCCGGGTGGATCTGGTCGTCGATCATCACCCCAAACGGACGAACTTCAAGGCGCGCTTCGCCGACCTGCGCACCGCCTACGGCGCCACCTCGACCATTTTCACGGAATATTTGCGCGCCGCCGGCATGGAACCGACCCAGCGGTTGGCCACCGCGCTGCTCTACGGCATCAAGACCGACACGCTTTTTTTGGAGCGCGGCAGCAACCTCGCTGATCTGAGTGCTTTTTCGTATCTCTACCCTTTGGCCAACAAGGCGATGATCGCGCGCATCGAGCGCCCGGCTTTGCCCCGCGAAGATCTCGAAGCCTTGGGGCGGGCGCTGAGCCGCCTGCAATTGGACAACGGCGTGGCGGTCATCCACATGGGCGAGATCAACCGCGAAGATGTGATTCCGCAGATGGCCGAGTTTTGCCTGCAGATCGAAGGGGTCGAATGGGGCGTGGTCTCCGGCTTGGTCAAGGACCGCGTCGTGATCTCGGTGCGCAACGTCGGCTACGTCAAGAGCGCCGGCGAAATCATGAAGAAACTCTACGACGATATCGGCAGCGCCGGCGGCCATCGCGCCATGGCCAAGGCCGTCGTGCCGCTGGACCGCTTCATTGAGAAATACGGCGAAGTGAGCGAGAAAGTCATCCGCGACGCGGTGATTCCCGAAATCGTCGAGCGGGAGCAGACCAACGGGCGTGAGTAGCGCTCATGTCAGCCTTCCGCGAGATTGAGCATACCGCGGACCTCGGCATCGAAGTTTCCGCCGCCGACCTACCGTCGCTCTTTGCTTGCGCCGGGGAGGCGATGTTTGGGTTAATCGTAGATCTCAGCAGCATCGGGACGGCCGACGAGCTTGCCATTGCCGCAACCGGCGACGGCCCTGAAGAGTTGCTCCATGCCTGGCTCTGCGAGCTGCTGGCGCAGTTCAACGTCGGCGGTTTTGTTGCCGCGAGCTGTGACGTCAGTCAGGTTACGAGTGACCGTGTCGATGGGGTCATTCGAGGGGAAAAACTCGACCTCGCGCGGCATGGTTTTCGCACCGAGATCAAGGGGGTGACCTATCATGATTTTAAAGTCTGGCTCGAAAACGGCCAGTGGCACGCCCGGGTGATCTTTGATGTGTAATCGAACGAGAGGCGCGTTAGTCTTGAGCTGCTTCCTAAATTCAAAGCTATCTCCGCCTCTTGAGGCGGGAACCTTATTGCGGGATATTTAAACGATTCGATGACATCCTCTTTGATCACGGACGGAATGGAAACCCCGCCTGCGAGGTGGTTTCGTTTATCCTCGCCATTGCTTTTGATCATTTTTCCGCCCTTTTCTTCCCTTGACCAAACCACCTTGACCCCTTAGACTTGAAGCCGCGTGACTTGGGCGGTCAACGCGACGCTATGGGGTTTAGGGCATATATTCTCGTCTTCTCTCTTTCTGCCGGCTTGCTTCTCGGCTGGTCGTTGGCTGGCGCCCAGAATGGGCAAGGCAAAGTTGCCCCGAGTTCCGCTTCGCGGCGCGCTTTGCCGACAAATGCTGAGTTGGCAAAAATGCGGGCGGAGGTCATCGAGAAGATGAAAGAGTCGCGGGCATCAATGGCGAGACTTCTTGCCATTCATGAAGAGAATGCCCTGAAGCTCGCCATCGAATACGAACGCAGGCGGATGCATCTTGACCGGGAGTTGATTTCCAAGTCGGAACTCAGGGAGGCAGAGCTGGCGCTGGAAAAAACCTTGAGTCAAATGGAGCAGCTCAAACGCTGGATCATCCAGGACGATATTGCGATTACCGAAGCGACGATGCGCGACGAGCTGCTGCGCTTGCCGGCCCTGGCCGTGGGCGGCTTTAGCGAGACCGGGGCTCTGGTCCGTTTCAACGGCGGCGGGCTATGGTCTCTGGCAGAGGCACCCAAGATCGAAAAATTCTTTGCGCAGATGTTCGGCCGCGCCCTGCCGGTTACGGCGTTTGGCCAGACGACGACCCATGATCGCCTCAGGTTCGATCATCGCAACGCGATGGACGTGGCGGTGCATCCGGACAGCAGCGAAGGGCGGTCCCTCTTATCCTATCTGCGCCAGACCGGGATTCCTTTCATCGCTTTTAAGGGAGCAATGCCGGGGGCGTCCACGGGAGCTCATATTCACATCGGCCAACCGTCGGCGAGAAACTGAACGACCCATGATGCCGAAATATCCATGACACACCTGCTCAATAACGACGCCTATCATCCGAGCCGATAAAGGCGCCAAATTATATGACCTCTCCCGCCATTCCTAACCCTGCATCTACCGTCGTGCTGGTTCGTCCAGGACCGCAGAGCGGTATGGAAATCTTCATGAACCGGCGGCCGGAGAAAATGGAAACTTATGCCGGTGCCTATGTCTTTCCTGGAGGTCAGGTTGAGGAAGGTGACTGGTCGGAAAAAATGCTCGCGCTGGTGCGCGGGCTCTCGCCGGCCCAAGCCCAACAAATTCTCGGTGTTGACTGGCGACCTGAGGTTTGTATCGGCTACTGGGTGGCGGCCTCTCGAGAGCTATTCGAAGAGGCGGGCATCCTGTTTTTTTCCGCCGCCGACGCTTCGTTAACCTCGGAGGAAAACGCGGCGGGCCGATTGGCGGAAAAACGGCAACGCTTGCAGCGAGGCGAACTTGATTTTGCCGGGCTTCTGAAGTCGGAGCGGCTCCACTGCGATGTCAGCCGGCTGACTTATTTTTTCCATCGGATCACGCCGGAGCATTATTCGGTTCGCTTCGATACCCGTTTTTTCCTTGCCGCTTTGCCCCAGGGCCAAAATCCGCTCCACGCTTCCGAGGAAGTGGCCGAGAGTTTGTGGATCGCGCCGAAAGAGGCCCTCGCTCGCTTCGATTCGGGCAGCTTTCGCATGGCGCCGCCGACGGTCATGGTGCTGCGCACTTTAGCGGAGCATAAGACTTGGCAAGCCATGTTTGACTTGATTCACCGCCTTGCTGCTCAGTTACGCTCGACGCGCTCTAACCTTGAAACAGGAGGCCTACGATAGCTTCTCCAGCGCCGAGCGGGACCTACTTCACAATTTCAAGGACCGCATGCTTTAGCCTCACGATGTTGTTTACATCGGCAAAATCCCAATCGACAGTAACTTGTAGTGTCTGCGCTGACGTTGAGTCTACTGCTGCCGTTCCCTGCGCGGTCAACAAATAGTTAGCTCCCACGTAGGCCAAAAGCCCTAATTGTGAACTGGTAGCTCCATCTGCGCTAAGTAGGAACTCGGATTTGGACGGCACGAAGGTGTTGTAGCTAGGAGAAATATTAGAACTCGCAAAGAAAGTTGTCCCTCCATATTTCAATCGAAACACATAAGAGTACGTATCGCACTCACTGCAGCCCCCGGCCTGTTTGTCTTCGCCGTGAATGACCAGTCGAAGACGGTTATTCGTGCTAAGCGTGTTGGCCGGAACCGTGAAGGTGTAAACAGCCGTTTCCGCCGCCGTGTTGCTGACCGTCGTGTCGGCGGTGACCTTATCGAGGGCGGTGATACCCCCGGAGCTCGGCAAATTGGTTAGTTGCGAGCCGTCGCCGCGAAAGGAGGTGGCGTTGACCGTGCCGGTAACGTCCAGCGGATAAGCGGGATTGGTATTGCCGACCCCCACGCGGCCCGTGGAGGGC
>JACPFE010000345.1 GCA_016183145.1 Deltaproteobacteria bacterium
CCGCCCTCGAAATGGCGGTGCGCTTTCGGCAGATTCCTGTGCTCACCGATCTGGATCTGCGCTTCCGCATCATGGACCTGTTTGGCGACTACGTTCAGGTTCTCACGCTCTGCTCGCCGCCGATCGAGAAATTAGGAACGGCAAAGCAAACGCCGGAGCTGGCCCGGATGGCGAACGACGGCATGGCGGAGCTGGTGGGAAAATATCCCGCTCGCTTCCCCGGTTTTGTCGCCTCCATCGCGATGAACAACCCTGAGGAGGCCTTGAAAGAGATCGACCGCGCGATCACCGAGCTTGGCGCCACCGGCATCCAGACCTTTTCCAACGTCAACGGACGGCCCCTCGATGAGCCTGAGTTCCAACCGCTGTTCGCCCGGATGGCGGAATTGGATTTGCCGATCTGGCTGCACCCGGCGCGCAGTCCCAATTTTCCCGACTATCAGAGCGAGAAGCGGTCGCGCTACGATTTCTGGTGGGTGTTCGGGTGGCCCTACGAGACAACCATCGCTATGGGCCGCCTGGTCTTCGCCGGCATCTTCGATCGCCATCCGAACTTGAAAATAATCTCGCACCACTTGGGCGCCATGCTGCCGTATTTCGAAGGCCGCGCCGGCGCCGGCCTGGATCAGCTCGGTAGCAGCACCGAGGACGCCGATGACGCGGTGGCGCTCGGCCGCCTCCGGCGCCGGCCGCTCGACTACTTTCGCATGTTTTACGGCGACACCGCGCTGTTCGGCGCGCTGGCGGCGACGGAATGCGGCCTGGCGTTCTTCGGCGCCGATCAGCTACTCTTCGGCACCGCCATGCCGTTCGACCCTGAGAAAGGGCCGGGTTTCATCCGCGAGACGATCCGGTGTATCGACCAGATGCGCGCCTCGCCCGAGGAGAAAGCGAAAATCTACGAAGGCAACGCACGCCGGCTGCTCAAACTGAAGCTGCCGGGCTGAGCATCAGAAGCAGGCAAGGGATTCTAGCGAAAAACCGGTTTTCATGCTTCGAGAGCCCTGTTTTGAGCAAGGTCGATGGGATCAGCAGAAACAGAGAAATTAGTAGAAGAACTTGCTCCGGGAATAACGTAGGGGGTAGCCAGGGTCTACTTTTGGCTTCGCCGTTCAGTGCTGGACGATCTCAATGATCTTCCGAATCACTTCTGTTAACTTCTCGGCTCGAAGATGGCCGGCTTTGTAAAGCACAATGTGCTGATCCGCTGTAAACAGACGGTTTGGCCTTATATTGCTTTTTTGTCTGAGGCCGCCGGTCTCGAAATCCTTGTCCTCAAGCGGGATCGAATAGCTGTCCCTGATTCGCTGACTGGTTATTTGACAAAGGATGAGATCGTCTCCTTCCAATTCAGATACCACCAGGGCTGGACGTCTCTTGGCCTGGGATAAATCTGAAAACGGAAAAGGGACAACAACGACATCGCCTTTCACAAATTTTCCCAGGCTTCGTCTTCTTCGGGTCTCAACCAATCTTTCTTAAGCGAGGATTCGCTTAGCAAGCTAGGCTCTAGCCTTTCCCGAACACGCTTGCTTTTGAGGAATCGGACGAAGTCCAGCACTTCTTCGAGCAAGGGCTCCGGGGCATACTCGATCTCCTTTGCTATCAATTCCCTCTTGTTCATCGTTCTTACCTCGGAAGCAGAATAGCACGGTAGTCGCTATGTGAGCAATTTCTGATCCCAGTTACTCCCGCCCCTAAACTTCGACGGCGGGGTCCATAACCCTCACTCTAGCTTCTGCCACTGCTCACCTTCGGTGAGCAGGTTGCTTTCCATCGTCGAGGTGAAGCGCTGGGGGTTTTGACGCGAGGTCCTATAAACTATGTATTTCCGGCAAGGGGAATAACGTTGCCCCCCTCCCTATGGTTGTTTCAGGAGAGCTGTGATAGTCAAAAAGAAGAGGGGAAATCAAAATGGCCGAGTTTGATAAGCGATTGTTTGTCGGCATCAAGATTTCGACAAAACTCCAATCCCAATTGGATAGCCCAGCGCCGGGCACTGAGCGGTATTTTAAAGAGAACAACACAGAATACCTCCAGATCATGACCTTGGGAGAGGACCGAGTCATCGGCAGGTTCGTACCGAACGGTTTTCCGATCGGTGACATCGGCGATGTCGGCCGCAACGTCCGCAGTATCGTCGGTCTGATCACGCGCGGCGACAGTCTCCGTGAGGACTCCGTCCACATCTACGTTCGCTAGGCGGCCAGGGCGCGAGGCAAGTTTGATTGACCCTCCTTCGCCAAGGCTACGGAGGGTTGTTGAACCGGGACCAACAGTGATACTATCAAAGTAACTTTAGAGCTTGGTTCTCGACTACCCTCCTTCGCAGAAGGCCACGGGTGTAAACCCGAGGATGAATGCGAGGTGGGTACCCTCCGTAGCCTTGGCGCCCGGCCTTCGCAGCCGAAGCGGCTGCTTCGGCGGAGTAGGCAAGGAGGGTATGCTTCGGAGGGTTCCGCCCGACGAAGCGTGTGGAGAGTGCCACGGTCGCCCGGCCTTCGTAGCCGAAGCTACTTCGGCCGAGTAGGCTAAGGCCGTGGGGCTCCACTCGACAAAGCCTCTGAGCTTTAGATGAGCCGGAGGCTTTTTATTGGGCTTTTGGAGGGTGACATGTCAAATGCACTGGAAGAAATTAGGTTGCAAGACGGGACTCTTATTCGGCACAAGACGGCAGGCTATGAAGGGCGCATCGACGGCACCACCGGGATCAAGAGCTGCTTTACGGTAGCGGGCGCATCGCTGGATATGCCCAGCAGCAAACAGATCTTTCAATATCGGGTCATGGTGGCGGGCGAGTCGATGCGGCGCATCGCGCCGGCCGAGGATCTGGAGATTGTGGAGCAA
>JACPFE010000313.1 GCA_016183145.1 Deltaproteobacteria bacterium
CACCCGCCTGAAACCGCAAGGCGGTAGGCGTGCTCCAGTCATCCGTCGGTTAGTGCGGAACAAAAACGAGAAAATATTGGTACGGCAGAAAAGTGTGCTCCTTGGTGAGGCGGTACCCGTTGCTATCGAATTGTTTGATCAAGTCCTCACGGGCGATTTTCATTTGCATCGGCGGGCCGAAGGGAAGCTCCTTTTTGTGAAAGTCGATGATAACGACTTCGCCGCGGGGCTTGAGCATCTTTTTCATCAGCGAAAGATACTTCGTCTGGTTCTCGATGTGGTGCCATGAATCCGAGAAGAAAAATCGGTTCACCAAACGGTCCGGGAGCAGCGGATCGTCGGGATCGGCAAGCACGGTGACGACGTTGTTCGTCTTCAATTCGCGAATGCGTCGGTTGACGTGCAGGATCATGTCCGGGCTTACGTCCACGGCGTAAGCCTTTCCCTTCTCGCCGATGTGACGAGCCAAATGGAAAGTGAAATAGCCCGAGCCGGCGCCGATGTCGGCGATCACTTCACCGGACTTTAAGTTGAGTGTATGGATTACCTCGTGCGGTTTCTGGTAGGCGTCGCGCTTGGGATCTTCGAGCGCGCCGATGTAAGCCTTGGGGTCGCTGTGCAGGCGATGCATCTGGTGATCGTCACGCTTCACCCCGTCCTGGGCATGGACTGCGCCTGGCAGCGCCATCAGTAGAACGAGAAGGAAAGAAAGTTTCATAAAGATTCTCCTGCCTGGCGGAAATCCGTCCTCGATGGACCTCAGGATCGTAAGATCGCATTCTTTGTCGGCAAAAACAATTTGCCTGCCTCCCCTCTTCCCTGCTAATGGTAGGCGTTATGGCACAAACTGAACTGAGACGGCAGATCGGCTTGTTCGACGCGGTGATGCTGATTGCCGGAGACATGATCGGCACCGGTATTTTTATTTCTACCGGGGCGATCGCGGAAACGCTGCCGACGCCGGGGGGCATCTTGCTCGTGTGGCTTTTCGGCGGGCTGCTCGCTCTGGCGGGGGCGCTGACTTTCGCCGAGTTGTCGGCGAGTATGCCGTACGCCGGCGGCGATTATATTTACATCCGCGAAGCCTACGGCAGGCTCATGGGTTTCTTGTCGGGTTGGTCTTCGTTTCTGGTGACCTTCTCCGGGGCGATCGCTTTCCTTGCGGTGATATTAAACGGCTTTGTGTCGTTTTTCGTGCCGGCGCTCGGCTCGCAAGACGTGATCTTATCGATCCCGTTGCCGCTGATTCCGATCAACGTCAACGTGGGCATGATTTTCTCCATGACCGTGGTTTTACTCCTGTCCGGACTCCACTGCCTGGGGGTCAGGCAGGGCACGCTGATGCAGAATATTTTGACGACGCTCAAGATCGGCGCGTTGTTGGGAATCGTTGTCTTCGGCCTTCTTTTCGGCAACGGCAACACGAGCCATTTTGAACCGCTCTTCGACTGGCATAAGATCGGCAACTTCAGTTTGTTTGGCGCGGCGTTTATTCCGGTCATCTTCGCCTACTCGGGATGGAACGCGGTGACCTATATCGCCGGCGAAGTGAAAGATCCGGAGAGAAATCTGCCGCGCGCTCTGATGTTCGGCGTACTGATCGTGATCGCGCTCTACCTGGCGATCAACGCGGTCTATATTTATGCCGTTCCAGTGACCGAGATGAAAGGCGCGCTGCGCGTGTCGGAAGTCGCCACCACGGCGCTGTTCGGCTACAAAACCTCGGCTTGGATCACCGGCATCATCACGATATCGATTCTCGGCGCGCTCAACGTCGTGACGATGATCGGGCCGCGCATTTACTACGCGATGGCGAAGGACGGAGTTTTTTTCAAGCGGCTAACCTATGTTCATCCCAATTTCGGCACCCCCACCGCCGCCATCATGCTGCAAGCGCTGTGGAGCTGCTTGCTGATTCTCACCAACACCTGGGGAACGTTGTTTACCTATGTCAGCGTCGCGATCACGCTCTTCTCGGCGTTCACCGTCGGCGCGGTCATCGTGCTGCGTTACAAAAGACCGGAACTCAAGCGGCCCTATCGGCTCTGGGGTTATCCGCTCGTGCCGATACTTTTTGTGCTCGTTCATCTATGGATTGTCTGGGGCTCGGTGTCGGAAAAACCAACGGAATCGCTCATCGGGCTCTTCATCGTCTGTCTGGGAATTCCCGTATATTGGATTTGGAGGAGCCGGCCGGCAAGCGGGGTTTAAAAAGCGGTTCTTCATGCTTTTGTTTGAAGCAGAACTCGGAGTTTGAACCGCCGAGGCGCAGAGGGCGCAGAGGAAAGAGTTTTCGACTATACGATACTCCGAACTCTGCGATCTCTGTGCCTCTGTGGTGAATATCTCTTCACAGGAAACCCAGAAGAACAAAAAGGCCTTGCGAAGAAGATGGCTGTTCGTATCACCAAAGTTTACACGCGCACGGGAGACAGGGGCGAGACCGGTCTGGTCGGCGGCAAGCGGGTCCCGAAGGACTCGCCGCGCATCGAGGCGTATGGCACTATCGACGAGCTGAACTCCATCGTCGGTCTGGCCCGCGCCTTCAACGAAGAGCAACTCGACCGGCACGACGCCCACCGTTTTCTCGATCTCACGCTGCGCCAGATTCAGGACGAGCTGTTCGATCTCGGCAGCGAGTTGGCCACGCCGCCGGATTTTTTTAGAGAGGGCATGTACCAAGTCGGCGAGCGCGAGGTGAAAAAGATCGAGCAACTGATCGACGAGTGCCAGAAAGATTTGCAACCGCTCAAGTCCTTCGTGTTGCCCGGCGGCGGCAAGATCGGCGCGTATTTGCACCAGTGCCGCACCGTGTGCCGGAGAGCGGAGCGGGAAATCCTTCGTTTATCGCGCGCCGAAGAGTTGAGCGAGTGGCCGCTCAAGTATGTTAACCGTTTGAGCGACTTGTTCTTCGTTCTCTCGCGCTGGATTAGCAAGCAGACCGGGGAAAGCGAATATCTCTGGCACCGGGGACTCCAAGAAAAACCAAGGAAGAGCTAACAATATTGGATAAAGGGGTCAGAGTAGTTCTTAGCACAATCTCGAAAATGACTCTGACCCCTTTTTAACCTTGGGGGGGATTCATGAAGTTGCTGGAAGGGAAACGGGCCGCCATCTTCGGCGTGGCGAATGAGCGGAGCATCGCGTGGGCGATCTCGGAGGCTTTCCATGCCGAGGGTGCCGAACTTGCTTTCACCTTTGCCGGCGAGATACTCGAAAAGCGCGTCAGGCCGTTGGCCGAAGGAATCGGCTCGAAGATTATCTTGCCTTGCGACGTGACCAAGGACGAAGAGGTTGAGAAAGTTTTTGCGACGCTCAAACAAGAATGGGGCGGCATCGACATCTTGATCCATGCCATCGCTTTCGCCAACAAAGAAGACTTGTCCCATCCCTATGTGCAGACCAGCCGCGCCGGATTTCATCTAGCGCTGGACGTGAGCGCCTATTCTTTGGTCGCTCTCGCGCATCATGCAGCGCCCTTAATGGAAGGAAGAAAGGGATCGATCCTAACGCTGACCTACATGGGCTCGGAGAAAGTCATTCCCAACTACAACGTCATGGGCGTGGCCAAGGCGGCGCTGGAAGCGAGCGTGCGTTATCTGGCGCATGATCTAGGGCCCAAAGGGATTCGCGTCAATGCGATCTCCGCTGGTCCGCTGCGCACATTGGCCGCGGCGGGAATTTCCGATTTCAAAACGATGCTGCACCATGTGGCCGAGCGGGCGCCGCTCAAACGAAACATCGATGCCGAGGAAGTCGGCAAGACCGCGCTCTATCTTTGCAGCGATTGGGGCAGCGCGGTGACCGGCGAGGTGCTGCATGTGGACGCCGGGTATAATATTATGGGGATGTGAAGCAAGGACTGAGGTATGAGGACTGAGCAACGA
>JACPFE010000056.1 GCA_016183145.1 Deltaproteobacteria bacterium
TGCGGATTTCACCGGAAATTCACGAGACCACACCGCCGACCGGTGACGAACTGGCAGCCGTGAGAAAATACGATCCCAAAGGAGTCTGGACCTCCTAGCAGAGGGCAAAGAGCGGAGCGCAAAGCGCAACGAGAAGAAGCAAGTCAATCTCTCTGCGCTGTGCCCTTTGCTCTTTGCGCTTTAGACTTCGACCTTCACCGAATTGATCACCACCGCCTCGACTGGCACGTCCTGGTGCATGCCGCGGTTGCCGGTGCGCACCTGCTCGATGGCGTGCACCACGTCCATGCCCTCGACGACCTGGCCGAAGACCGCGTAACCGAACCCGTCAGGCGACGGACTCTTATGGTTTAAGAAATCATTGTCTTTGACGTTGATGACAAATTGCGCCGAGGCGCTGTCGACGTCGCTCGTTCGCGCCATGGCGATGCTGCCAGTGACGTTCTTGAGACCGTTGGCCGCTTCGTTTTTGATCGGCGCTCGGGTTTTCTTTTGACTCATCTTGGGATCGAACCCGCCGCCCTGGATCATGAAGCCCGGAATGACCCGATGAAAAATCATTCCATCAAAGTGACCCTCGCTGATGTAGTCGAGAAAGTTTTTCGTCGTGATCGGGGCTTTTTCGGCATCGAGCTCGATGCGAAAACTACCCATGCTCGTCGCCATCATCACCACCGGGTTCTTTGTCTGTTCCGCCATTGCCGCCTCCTGAAATTCGAAAACATCGTTCACTCTTAGCATCTTTCTGTGCAGACTGATACCGACGCAAGGGTGGGGTAGTGGTTCAGTTTCGCCAAAATTCGTAGGGGCAACCCTATGTGGTTGCCCGTTCGGAGGGCAGGCATCCTTCGACTGACTCAGGACGAGCTCCGGCCTGCCCCTACATCGATGCGCCGTTTAAATGACACTGAACCATTACCAAGTGTGGAATTATTCCCGCCATTGCGATATGGGTACGGGCAATTCGATCATTTCCGAAAGGAGCCTTTATGCCGAGCGACAAAAAAATTGAGGGAATTCTGATGCCGATGCCGGTGGCGTTCAAAGCGGACGGCTCCATCGACCACGACGCCACCGACGCGATCATCGACTTTTACCTGGACGCCGGCGTGCATGGCTTCTTTCCCCTGGGAACTCACGGCCAGGGCATGGTGATGGAAATCGACGAGCGCAAAAAAGTCGCCGAGCAGATCGTCAACCGCGTGCGCGGGCGTGTCCCCGTGGTCATGCACATCGGCACGGCAAACACCCTTTCGTCCATCGAGCTGGCCAAACATGCCGCCGGCCTCGGCGTGGACGCCGTCGGCGTCGTGCCGCCCTATTATTATCCGCACGACGACTACGAAGTTTACGCGCATTACAAGGCGATCGCGCGGTCGGTTCCCGGCGTGCCGATGTTCATTTACGACAACACCGAAACGACCCACGTTGAGATCACACCGCCCAAGGCGAACAAGATCATCGAAGCGATCGCGCCAAATCCGTTGGCCGGCATCAAAGTCTCATTCATCGCCTACGATAAGCTGCTGGGCTACGTCTACCAATTGCCGAAGTCGGTCGGCGTCTTTCCCGGCGGGATTTTTTCTCTCTACACCGGCTACTCGGTGGGCGTGCGCGGGGCGATCCATCCGCCGTCGACGCCCTTCCCGGAGACCTGTGTAAAAATGTACGAAGCGCTGAAAGCCGGCAATCTCCAAGCCGCGCAGAAAGAACATGATCTTTTGACAAGACTCATGCAGGTGGTGGGACGCTTCCTGCGCACCCACGGGCGCGGCGTCTTCTGCGAGCTAATGAAGATGCGCGGTCTACCGGTGGAGCGCTTCCCGCGCTGGGAAACAGCACCGTTTACTGAAAAGGATCGAGCGGGATTGAAGGAAGGCATCGCTAAATCGGGCTTTGCGTTGTAGCGCCGTCTCCGCGCGATCCCTCACCCTCCCCTCTCCCTGAGGGCGAGGGTTAGGGAGAGGGCACGGCACAAGGAATTCTATGACTACCGCTCACCAACCGTTAGTCCTGGAAGTCGGCAAGAAGCTTTCGCCCGCCGAGGCCAAAGCCTTCACCGACGAGATCAAGCATCGCATGTATGCGCGCTGGAACGAAAGAATCTTCGGCGGCGCCTTCATGCGCGACTTGGAAGCGGGCACCCTGCCCTTCGACACGATTAAACTTTTCTGGAAGCACTGGTACAGCTATCCGGTGGAGATCAATAACTTTCACCTGATCATCTACCAGCGCCACCAGGCGATCTTCGCGCGCCACCGCGACCTGCTCGCGCCCTACGTCGGCAAGATCAGCGACGAGCTGGTCAATCCGAGCATTCCGGGGCACATCGAAGTCTTGATCAAGCAGGGCGAGACCTTCGGCGTCTCCGTGGATGAGATGATTAATTGCGAAGTGTTCGCCGAATGCCGAGCGCTCACTGAATTCGCCCGGGGCCTGGTTTACGAAGGCACGCTGATCGAATGGTGGGCGCGCTCGCTCAACGAAGAGATGTTCGGCCATTGGGCGAAGCGCTGGCGTGACGCGCTGCTCAATAAGTACAAAATGAAGGAGGCTGACCTCCACTATTTCCAGGTGCACGAAGAAGCCGATCTGCACGAGCACGAAGACGGCCTCATGGCCCACGGCGAGGTAGCACGCAAGATTTTCGAGCGGTTGTTGCAGGACGGCTTGACCTGGTCGCGTCCGGGCTGGGGCGCGGAGTATTGTTGCCTGACCAACGCCGATTACGTCGCCCTGTTTCACGACGGCATTTACCAGCATTCGAAGCAAATGGGCCACTTTTGAAAAAGAGGACCATTCACCACGAAGGACCCAGCGCAGCTACGCCGCAACCAAAATGAGAAAAGTCGGATTCACCACGAAGGCACGAAGGACACGAAGGTTTTCGTAGGGTGCGCTTCGCGCACCGGTCGGTCTCGGAATATCTCCCGCAAAGGCGCAAAGGGAAATCATTGTCATTTCGAACGAAGAGAGAAATCTTTCCTAGATCCCTCGCATTCGCTCGGGATGACAGGCCTTGGGCCTGTCGCTTAGCGTCCCTTCGACTTCGCTCAGGGCATGCTTGGCACCTTGGCGGGAGGCATATCCGAACCCGATGGGTCTTCGGAGCCCGGAAAATTTGCGCGAGCCGCGCAAATATTGAGTTATAGTAGTACAGAGGTCGGAGTATTTTTGAGTAAAAACTCTTTACTCGGCGACCTCTGCGCCTCCGTGGTGCGCTTTCCGAATTCTCGCTATGAATGAAATCCGCTTCGTCGATACGACTCTGCGCGACGGGCAATTGAGCTTGTGGGCGTCGAACATGCGCACGGACATGATGCTGCCCGTCGCCGAGCAGATCGACCGCGCCGGCTTCGAAGCCATCGAGATCATGTCCTCCGCGTTCTACAAGAAATGCGTGCGCGACCTCAAAGACGATCCTTGGGAACGCTTGCGGCTGATGTCCAGGTACGTCAAGAAAACGCCCCTGCGCACCATTCGCAGCCGTTCCATGTTGGCGTTTCAGATCTCGCCGCCAGCCGTCACCGAACTTTGGCTGGAACGATTGGCCGCCAACGGCATAACGGAGATCCGCACCTCGGATCCCTCGAATACGCCCTCTAATTGGGCCGAAGCGGTGCGCGCGGCCGGGCGCGCCGGCCTTAAAACAATCCTGAACATTATCTACTCCATTTCCCCTAAGCACACCGACGAATATTTTATCCAGAGGACCCGCGCGGCGGCTAAACTGGATGTCTATCGACTCTGCTTTAAAGATCCCGGGGGGTTGCTGACGCCTGAAGCGACGCGCAGGCTCGTGCCGTTGATCCTACGCGAAGCCAAAGACAAGCCGGTTGAGTTCCACACTCATTGCAACACAGGGCTCGGCGCGCTCTGCTGCCTCGAAGCCATCAAGCTGGGCATCAAATCTATCAACACTGCGATTCCGCCCCTCGCCGACGCCTCGTCCAATCCCTCGCTCTTCAACGTCGCCATGAACGCCCGCGCGCTGGGCTATGAAACGATAGTCGACGAAGAGGTCATCAAACCGGTGCGCGAACATTTTGCGGCGATCGCCAAGCAAGAAAAGCTGCCGGTCGGAAGACCCCTTGAGTACGACGCGTTCCATCCGATCCACCAGGTGCCGGGCGGCATGATTTCCAACTTCCGTTTCCAACTTGCCAACCTCGGCAAACTCGATCAACTCAACGCGGTGCTCGAGGAAACGGCGCGGGTGCGGGCGGAATTCGGCTACCCGATCATGGTCACTCCCTATTCCCAATTCGTCGGCGTGCAGGCGGCGATTAATGTGATCGTCGGCGAACGCTACAAGGAAGTTACCGACGAGATTTTTCTCTACGCGCTCGGCTTCTGGGGCGAAGAGGAAGCGCAATCCATCGAACCCAACTTAAGAGACCGTTTGCTCAGCCGCCCGCGGGCCAAGGAACTCGCCGCCGCCAAGCCGCCGGATATCTCGTTAAAAGAATTTCGGGAAAAATTCGCCGGCGCCAACGACGATGAGAAAATTTTGTGTTATTTCGCCGGTGGCGATGCCGTAGCGACCATGAAAGCCGCGGGGACGGCACGGGATTTCACCGGCACCAAGACGCCATTGCTCGCGCTCATCGAAACCCTTGTGGGGCGCAAAGAATCCCGGCAAATGTTCATTCGAAAGGGAAATCTCACCGTGCGTCTGGAACAAA
>JACPFE010000314.1 GCA_016183145.1 Deltaproteobacteria bacterium
GTATTTCTCCACGAGAATCCGGCGAAAGCGCGGGCCGTAGATCAAATCGAAGGTCTCTTCTTTATCGGGAAAGAGTTGCAAGGCGGTCCGTTTGGCGTGGTTCACGACGTCTTGGGCTTCCTCCAGAGAGAGATCCACCTGTCGGAGCAGGATAGCGGCGACATCCAACCCCCGGCGCCGCCTGCGCCGCTTACGCTCTTCTGCCAGCAATGCTTCCTTGTCCACGGCCATCGGGATCGCCCTTCGCTCTGACGGAGCAGTTCTTCTACCGCCCCAACCTTTAATGTTTAGCATACGAAAGCGGCGGATCAAAGAACGGTTCAAGGTTCAATGTTCAAAGTTCAAGGTGGGGGGAGAGGAGATCGATACCTTGAACCTGGAACGTTGAACTTTGAACGGGAATCCTCGCTTGCGCGCTTTCGTGCGGCTGGCGGCTTTGTTACTGTCCTAGCATGCGCATCTCCGAGATCTTTTATTCCATCCAGGGGGAAGGCCGGCTTCTCGGCGTGCCGTCGGTGTTTATTCGGACATCCGGTTGCAACCTGCGCTGCGTCTGGTGCGACACGCCATACACCTCATGGCGGCCGGAAGGGCGAGAGCGGAGCGTTGCAGAGATTCTGCGCGAGGTTCAGAAGTATCCCGCTCGTCACGTCGTCATCACCGGCGGAGAGCCGCTGCTCGCGCCTGAAATCGAGGAGCTGACGAAGGGACTAAAACGCGAAGGCGCGCATATTACGATCGAAACCGCGGCGACTATTTTCAAGCCGGTTGCCTGCGACCTGATGTCCCTGAGTCCGAAGCTCGCTAATTCCACGCCGTGGAAAAGAGCGATGGGCAAATTCGCCAGCATGCACGAAGAGCGCCGCTTGAACTGGGACGTCATAGGAAAATATCTCGCCGCTTATGATTACCAGCTAAAATTCGTCGTGGAGCGGCGGCGGGACTTCAATGAGATTGGCGACCTGCTCGGCAAACTTAGCCCCGTGGACCCCACACGGGTTCTAGTCATGGCGCTCGAGCTGTGCAAGGAACATGGCTACGGGTTTACGCCGCGCATGCATATCGATTTGTTCGGCAATCGAAGAGGAACTTAGTGTCTCTCTCGGGGATGGTGAAAACCCCCTCGCCCCTTCGATCCTTCGGCCAGGCTCAGGACTGGCCAAGCTCAGGGCATGCTTCATACGAAGCATGTTACGGGATCTCACCCTCGCCCCATGGAGTAGCTACTCGATTGGGTCTACAGTCTCGACCGTGGTAAATACTCCACGGGGAGAGGGCGGGGGTGAGGGTTCGCATGCGTTGCCCCCTCACCCTAACCCTCTCCCCCACGAAGACGTGGTGGAGAGGGAAGGTTTCTTGTCGGCTTCGAGCCGACGAGAGTTGAAACCCCTCGCCTCCCCGGCGAGGATAGCTTGGTTCGCAGCTGCGTGTTCACTGGTTGATCGCGAACTGCACGCTGCCCACAGGGGCGCCGGTCTGATTCTCTTTGCTCGGTGCGGTGGGCGGCGTGGTCGGTGCGGCGCTTTTGTCGAGCCTGGCGATGATCGTTGGCGCCAGCAGCTTGAGGACCGTCACCGGCAGGGCGCTGGTAAAGTGATAATCGTCGGCTTCGCGTCCCTGGACGAAGGCGGTGACCACGCCGTAGTAGCGCTCGCCGATGTAAAAGATGAAGGCGGCGGTGCGGTTGGTGGCGCGGGAGGTGACGACGTCGCCGGCGCGGTTGAAAGTTTCAAAGCGATTATCGCCGGAGCCGGTTTTGCCGCCGACGCTAATGCGTTTGCCGTCCGGCAGCTTGAAGACGCCGCTGAGGCGCCGCGCGGTTCCCTGCTCGACCACCTCGGCCATCGCCTTGCGCATCGTACGCGCTACTTCCGGGGCCAAGACTTGCTCTCCTTTGTCCGCCGTACGCTCAAAGACGGTTTCATAGGGAGTGGCGCGGGCGAAGTGGATGTGGGTCAGACTGGTCGGTTGGCGGCGCACGCCGTCGTTGACCAGAATCCCGACAAGCTCGGCCAACGCCACGGGCCGGTCGGATGAAACCCCGATGGCCGTCGCATAGGACGGCACCATTGTCTTGAACGGGAATCCCAGCCTTTGCCAGTAAGGAGTCATGCGGGCGAAGGCATCTTTCTCCACGCGAATACGCAGGCGCAGATCCTGCGCCCGGCGGTTGCGCGGATTGAGCAGCCAGGAGGAGCCCACACGGCGGGCTTCGCGGCTGCGGGCGAACAGATCCTGCCACGAAAGGTTGGTGTTCTTGCGCAGCTCGCCGGCGCTCCAAAGATCGAGCGGATGGACCGACAACAGGTAGGCGTAATCCGCCAAGTTGAGCCGGGAACTCCGATAGGCGCGGAACAGTTTCGCGACCTCCTCTGCGGTGGTGGGCGCGCCGTTCTGCACGAGCCAGTCGGCCAATGCCTTTTCGTCACCGCCAATGCGCCAGGCGAAAAAAAGAATTGCGAGGCGCCGGTTGGCGTTGGCCTTCGTGCCGATAAAACGGTTCAGCAACTCCTTTTGGGTCTGTCCGCGGTAGCTCTGGTAGGCGCGCCGGAGTGCCAGCAAGGACTCTTCTTCGGCGATCTCCTGGAGCAGCCGTTTGCGCTCGGGATGGCCGGCATCGGAAAGAGCTTCGTCCGAGTTGTAGGACAATCGGGTGCGATGATAGGCGACGAGGTCGCGCATCAAGCGTATGAAAGCTAAGTTGGTCGAGTTGCGCAAGGCTTCGCGCACCGTCGGTACGCGGCTGTTCTCTTCGCGCTCGAAGTTTTCGAAATGGTGTACGCCCCCGCCGGTAAAAAAGGCCTCGCTCGGGTCGGCGGAGTAACGGCGTTCCAGGGCGCGCTCCAGGAACGGCTCGAGGGCGAGATTTTTCTCGGTGCGCAAGACTTCGCCGGCCCACCGCGTCAGCGGGTCGCGGGCGTCGGCAATCTGTTTGGTTGGTTCTCCGTCTCCTACCGGGGCGAATTCTTTGTGCAGCTCCGCCATGATCTCGAGATAATGCGTGAGAGTGCGCAGTTTGGCCGTGCTGCCGAGCTCCAATTTAACGCTCTTGTTGAAATCAAAGGGCGCGGCGAGATTGTCGGCCTGGACGCGCACGAAATTTCCCTCCGCAGTAGGCTCCACCAGGAGAAAGGAATAGACCACTTTGGCCGGGTCGGCGTTCTGGAGCAGCCGCTCGCCGTTGAGCCCCTTGGCTTGGATCACTTCCGGATCGGTGAGGCTGTGCAAAAAGTCGGTTACTTTTTTCTGCAGCCCGACATCGATGGTGCTCTGGACGTCAAGATGCAGGCGATCGAGGTCATACAGATTGGTAACGGCAAGATGCTCCATCATCGTGACGCGGATCGCGTTGGCCGCCTTGTTCTTGCCGGAGGAGGGCTGAGGCGGCAATGGGGCGGTGGGCAAAAACTCAACGGGTGTTCGTAGCAGCGCCTTGGCCATCGCTTCGTCGATGATCCGCCGCTTGGCCAGCAGCCCGATGAACCGGGCCACTTTTTGATCGAGAGCGGCGCGCTCTTCGCCGAGAAACACGGACGGCGCGCGCACCGAGATCAGCAAGGCCAGAACATGTTTAAAAGCGCGCACCTTCGCGGGCGTCATGGCCGGCGCGTTGAGCGCCGCGACGACCTCCGAGAGCGGCATGCCGAACCAGGCGTGGAGACCTTCGCCCAAGCCGTGAATCTCGCCGTAGCCCGGCGCCGCCGCCAGCGGAACGGTGTTGAGATAATCGACAATGATCCGTTCCCGCCAGGCGCGCGTGTTCTTGCCCTCGCGATAGGCTTTGAGGCTGGCGCTGACCACCTGGCGAAACTTTTCCACCGGCGTATCCGTGCGGCCGTTGGGCGAGTGGCGAAATTTCTCCAACTGCACGGCGAGAGTGCTGCCGCCTTGTACCGCGACGGGAAGGGAAAGCTTGGAGCCGATGTAAAGCAGGCCGGCCTTAAAAAGCCGTTCCCATTCGATAGCGGGATTTTGCCACGAGGTGCTTGGACGTCCCAGATCGCGATTTTCCAGGAACAAGAGAGTCTTGACCAGCAGCGGTGGGATATGATCGATTTTTTCGAAGAGAAACTCCGACTGCGCGTAACGAAACAAGGGCGCGCCGTCGAAACCGCGAATATCGATACCCGTCCCTGGCCGTTCGTCGTAGGGCGGCGAGACACCGCGGCGGATCAAGTTCAGCAAGGTCTCGGAATGACGCGCCTGTTGGGTCAGTTGGTAGCCTTGAGTCTGGAGCCGCGTTTGGAAGGAAGGAATTTTGGAGTATCCGCGGCGGCCGTCAAAGGGCGCCGGGCGCGGAAAAGCGATGCTCGGGCTGACCCCGGCCGCGAGCTCGTAGGAAACTTGTTCGTTTACGCGGGTGAAGAGCCACGATTGAAGCAGGGAAGTGTGGATTTCGACCAAGCCCAGTCCAGCTAGAACTAAAAACGCGATCACCCACAAGAGCCAAACCTTCAGGCGTCTTTTGTTCAGAAAGACAAAAACGCGGGAAGCCGGGGAGGAGAGATGCGTGAGGCCAAGGGGGACCGGCCCTTCGACGCGAGCCCCGGCCTTGGCCGCGGGCTCTTGCTCAGGATTCCGCGCCACGGGCGTGTTGGAAGGTGCCACCGACTTGCCCGTAGGGCTCCACTTCCCATTCATCTTACTGGTACGAGTTTATGCTAAAATAACATACCCTTTGGGCAAACGAAATTGTTGCCGGCGATTTTTCCCTTCCGGGCAACACAAAAGCGGCTTTAGGCTGGTAAAAGGGTCCCAAGGAACATTATAATCGCCCGAACAAAGGGGGGCCTATGCTCGCAACGCGCATCATTCAAAAAGAGGGCACTTTCTACTTCGTCGCTTTCAAAGCGGCCGATCTTTTGGATCATGTGAACTTTTCGAGCCGCTACTATTTTGAGGGCGAACGGATCGAAGCGGATGAACCTGGAGACGACGAGGTCGCAAAGTTCATCGCCGGCATCGAAAAGAGCGAAAAATCGTTTCAGCGGCTCCTCAACCGAAGAAAGATTCGCCAGATCGTCAACTTTTACGAGACCGCGGTCAGCCAGCCGTTGATTCCCGGCACGATATTGCTTTTTACGGATGAAGCGCTGCGGTTTCGCCGGTCGGACTCGTCGGAAAGCGTCGGCTTTCTCAGCGAACCTAACGGCAAATACTTAATCATCGACGGGCAACACCGGCTCGCCGCGCTCCATTTCTATCGGCAAAAAAATCCCGACCAGGCGAACCGGCTTGAAGTTCCCTGCGTGCTCTTCGACGGCAAGAGCGCGGATTTTGCGACCGAGATGTTCGTCATCATCAACTCGACGCATACTCGGATCAACAAGTCCCATCTTGTGGATCTTTACGAGCGGGTGTCCTGGGAGACGCCGGAGAAGAAATTCGCCGCCAAACTGGTGAATCTACTCTACGAAGAAGCCGATTCTCCGCTGCGCTACCGCATCAACCGCCTGGGCGGCAGGAGCCGGCAAGAGAAGTGGATCCTCCAGTCGGAGGTCTTCAACGAGGTCTACAAAGTGGTATTAGCAAACCGGCGGTTTTTCGATGAACGTTTTCAAATGCGCGCCGACCGGACCTACGGCTTGGTGCGCGATTACTTAAAAGCGGTGCGCGAAGTGATGGAATCGGTCTGGGGCGAGAACGACAAATTCATGTTTACCCGCGACGTGACCCTCAAGGCGCTGTTTCGGGTCTTCGGCGATCTGCTGCGCAATCGTAAGATCGTTCAAGGATGGGATGACCAAAGATCGGAAAAGGCATTCACGGCTGTCGTGAAGCCATGGGCGGAGTTAGCGCGGGAGTTTCGCGCCGATGGTTTTTACGAGCGTTTTCCCGCCAAAGGTCAGGTGGAGCGGGTGCGCCGGATTCATGTGAAGCTCAGCCAGAGTATAGATCAAACCTGAACTATGGAAATTCGCGTAAGGAATTGAAGGCCGTTGCTCCTAAGCGATTCCCCCTCACCCTTCCCTCTCCCCCGTTTCCGGGGGATGAAGGAGAGGGGGCGGTTGAAATGATTCCTGTCTGGTTCCTTTTGAGTACGTCAGTAAACTGAGGACCTTTTTGGATTGAAACCGAGGCAGGAGAGGGGGACGAGATGTTGAACATCGATGAGCTGCGCCAGTTGACGATCCAGCGCCGCAGCATTCGCGGTTACGACGAGAGCCGGGAGGTGTCGCACGAAGCGATCCGGGCGATCTTGGAGTGCGCGCGCTGGGCGCCGTCGGGCGGCAACGGCCAGCCGTGGGAGTTCGTCGTCGTCAGAGACAAGGAGACGCGGCACAAGATCGCTGACATCTACATGAAACAGTTGGAGCCCAAGCGCGAGATGGATTTGGCCGTGCGCGGCACGGCCAAGATGACCGGCGACGGCTTTCGCCACGCGCCGGTGCATCTCATCATTCTCGGCGATCCAAGGGTCAAGGAGTCGTATCCGATCAGAACGAAATTGGAGAAAGCGGACTCGCACTTCATCACCGGCCTCGCCAACGCCACGCTGTTAATTCACCTGGCTGCGGATTCGCTCGGCCTGGCCTCGCAATACGTCAGCGACGCCAACTCGCCCTACATGGAGACGATGCTCAAGGTCATGCTTGGCATACCGGAGCCGCTGCGCATCTATCATCTTGTGCCCATCGGTTACGCCAAGGGGCCGGTGGCGGCGCCGCCGCGCCGGGAACTGGAAGAGTTCGTTCACTACGAGAAATACGACGTGAGCAAGCTGCGCGGCGAGGAGGGCATGAGCCAATTCATCATGACGCGGACGCTGCAGGGCGGCTATGGGAGGCGGAGGTTGGAGGAGGAGCAAAAAGGCTGAAGGCCGGAAGCCCATCTTGCGTCCACGTCGTTTTGCATCGCATGCTTCACGCATCGCGCCGCGGCTGGCATCGATGGAGTTTTGCCGTTAAGAAGTGACGCCGCTCGTTAAGAAGAACGCGGGCGCCAAAACCGAGTGATTAATGGTATCAGGAAAAGGAGGTCGTCGATGAAATTCAGCAGCGTAAAGGTACTGGTGGCGGCGGCTTTGCTGGGCGGAGGTTTTTGCGCCCCGGCTCAGGCTGCGACGGTCGAAGAGGTCCTCGCCGGCATCAACAAGCTTCCCGCCAAAGAACGGCAGCGGCGGCTGGAAGAGGGCGCCAGAAAAGAAGCCAACCTGGTCGTGTACTCGAATCAGGGCCTCGAGACGATCCAGGAATACGCCAACACCTTCGGTAAAAAATATCCGTTCGTCAAGGTCGACTCATCGCGTCTCCAGGGAGCCAAGGGGCTGGACCGCATTCTATTGGAACACCGCGTGGGTAAACTGCCGGCGGACGTCGTCAGCGTCGATTTCGACAACATCGGGGAACTGCTCAAGACCGGCATGCACACGCGCTACGATTCGCCGGAGAAGAAAAATTTTCCGAGCCAATTCTGGGACAAGGAGGGCCGGTGGTATGTCGCCGAATACACCCTGGTCGTGATTGCCTATAACACGAATTTGGTCAAGCCGAACGAAGCTCCCAGGAGCTATCAGGATTTGCTCAACCCGAAGTGGAAAAACGATATTTCGATCGATACCGAGCCCGAGCAGGCGGTGTTCGCGTGGATGATGGAGTGGGGCGAGGAAAAGACCGCTGAATATATGAAAGCCTTGATGCGCAACGGCGCGGTTCCCAGAAGGGGCCACACGCTGCAAGTGCAACTTCTCTGCAGCGGCGAGACGAAAATCGCCGTCGAAGTCTATCCGCCTCGCGTCATGCAGATGAAATATGAAAAAAAATGTCCCATTGCCATGGTTTTTCCCAACCCGACGCCGGGTTCGTTGGGGAGTCATGCCGGCATCGTCAAGACCGCCAAGCATCCGCATGCCGCGGCGCTCTACCTGGATTTTATGCTAAGCGAAGAGGGCGTGGTCGCGTTGGTCAAAGCGGGGGGCACGATTCCGGCGCGCAACGGCGCCAAGGCCGGCTGGCAGGAAATCCTCAATGCGTTGGAGAACAAAAAGATCCGCAAGATTTTGATCGGCCACGATAAGATGGCCGAGTTGAAGGACAAGGGTTACAAGATGATGGACGACATCATCGTGCGCAAGCAACTGCGTTAAGCCGGCTAGATCTGCTGCACCGAATATTTTGCGCCGATGGCGCGGGCGATTAAACTGATCGCGATCAGAATGGCGACGAGCACCATGCCGAGGGCGGCGAGCTGGGGGTACTGGCCGCCGTCCCATAATTCGAATAGGACGATGGAGATCACCTCGGTGCCGCTGCGGTACAGCATGATCGAAGTCGACAGCTCGCGGAACGAGTGGGTGATGACATAGATCCAGCCGGCGACGAAGCCGGGCGCGAGCAACGGCAGGATGACGCGCCGAAACGTGTGCGACCAAGCCGCGCCGCTCGCCTCGGAAGCCTCCTCGAGTTCTTTTTTGATTTGCAGCATCGAAGACGAACAGGCCCTCATGCCGTAAGGCAAATATTTCGTCACATAGGCGATCAAGAGAATCCAGAGAGTGCCATACACGGGAACGGGCAAGACGAGGTAGAGCCAAAGAATGGCGATGCCCAGGACCAGACCGGGCATGGCGATCGGACTGAACGCCAAAAAGTCGAGGGAACCCTTGCCGCGCCATTGGGTGCGGACGATGATCCAGGCCACGATGGCGGTGAGCACCATGGTGATCGTGGAGCTGGCGATTCCCAGGACGAAGCTGTTCCACATGGCCCGGTGCACCAAAGGCAAGCGCCAAAGGGTTTGATAGTTTTCCAAAGTGAGGCTCACGAGCGCATTCCGGGACGGCGCCATGTAAAAAGGCAGGAACGAGGACCACACGACGACGAGAATGGGCAGAATGAAAAGAATCAAACAGACGAAAAGGCTGACCGCCGCCATGGGCTTTCGCCAGCGGCCGAGGTCGAAGACCGTCGGGCGATAGCCTTTGCCGGTGATGGTGGCGAACTGTTCCGACGCCGCGGTCCACCGTAGATAGAGAACGACTCCGAGCGCGGTGATGCCGAGGTAAACCACGCCGAAGGTGCTCGCCAGACCGAAATCCGTCGGCACGTTCTTGGTCGCCAGATAAACCTCCGTGGCAAATACGAGAATGCCCGCGGGCATGCCGATCAGCGCCGGCACCTCGAAATTTTCTATGGCTCTGACGAAGCTGATCATCCAAACCGCAAGAATCGCGGGCAACAAAACCCGCGCCGTAATGCGATACGTGGTGCGTAGAACCCCCGAGCCGGCGACCATCGCCGCTTCTTCCAAGGAGGGGTCCATGGAACGGAGCGCCGCCGCGAGCAACAGAAAGGCGAGCGGTATTTGATCCGTGCCCTGGACCCAAATCATTCCCGGCATGTTGTTGATTTCAATGGGCTGATCGAAGCCGAAGTATTGCGTCGCGATGATGTTGATGATGCCAGAGCGGCGGCCGAAGAGAATGATCCAACCGACGGTGGTGAGAATTCCCGGCACGATCATCGGCGCCAAGACGCAGGCATAAATGGTCCGCCGCCACGGGACATTGGTTCGCTCCGTGATCCAGGCGAGATAAAGCCCGCCGGCGAACGCTAAGAGGCTGGAGCCGGTACTGAAGACGAGCGAATTGAACAGCGCTCCGGCCAAGCGCCAGTTGTCGAAAAGGGCGAGATAGTTCTTAACGGTGAAGTGTCCCGGGGCGCCCGGTGGTCCGCTCTTGATGCTGCCATAGATCAGCATCACCAAGGGGACCAGCGTCAAATAGGCCATGACGGCCGCCGCCAGCGCGACGAGAAAAAACTGCGGCTTCATGATGTAACGGGCGCGATTCGTCATGCGAGATTTTACTACCACGCGGCTAATCCCGGGCACAACCCTAAGGGCGGTCAGGAAAGCCGGTTTCTTACGCCCTCCGCTGGCTTCAACGCGAGCCCAGACTTCGGCAGTTAATGGCCCGGCATTTGTTTGCGCCGACCCATCGTACTATAGAGGAAGAATATCGGAGGGAAAGACATGAGCCTGGTACGCCTTAACGTCATATACGGGCACCTCGAAGGAACCGAAGCGAAGTTCGCTCGCGACCCGTCGGGTTACCTCTCGATCGAGGCCGGCATTTATCAGAAGCACGGCTTGGAAATTTCCTGGAACCACGTCCAGGGCACGGAGGAAAGATACCGGCGGCTCGAGAGCGGTGAAGCCGATATATCTTTCGTCGTCGGGCGCGCGTCGCTCCAGCATTTCCTCGATACCAAGGCGACGCGCATCCTCGGCTGCGCGATGAATAGCTGCCCCTACTACTTGATTGTCGATGCCGCCATTCGGGAGCTCAAAGATCTCAAAGGGAAAGTGGTTGCGTGCCGGGAAGGGCCTGCGCGCGGCGTGCCGTTGGCGCAGATTTTTGAAGAGCGAGCCGGGTTAATATTGGACGGCGATGTCACGCTTCAGTTGCTCAGCAGCGACCTGGACGCATTGAACCTGCTGATCGGCGGCCACGCCCACGCCGCGTTGCTGCCGCGCCCCTATGGTTTCATGGCCGAGGAGCGGGGATTCGAAAGAATCAACCCATGGCCGGCGGTCGTCGATGATCCGCTGCCGATCACATTAGAAACGCCGCAGGCGCTGACGAATGAGAAAGAGCGGGAGTTTGCCGCCTTTTTGATGGCTCATCGTGAGGGCATTCGATACGCGAAGGCAAATCGGCACGAGGCGATGCGGGTCCTTTCCGCCAGGTTCGGCCTCCCGCCCGGTCTGGTTCGCAAGACCTGCGACGATTATCTCGTGTGTATGGACGAGTCGCTGGCGGTTGACTTCAAGCAGTTCGAGCGTCTGCTGTCCCAGGTGGCCCCGGAAAGATCGGGCGATGCGCGGCGGATCGCCTCCGAGTGGATCATGCCGGGCGCGCTCAGAGGCTAATTTCTCTTTCGGGAATGGTTGAAATCCCTCGCCCCTTCGACCGTGCTCAGGGCATGCTTCAGGCGAAGTATGTCACGCGATGTCTCCAAAGGAGACAAGCGAGATCACCCTCGCCCGCTTTGCGGGAGAGGGCAGGGGTGAGGGCTCGCATGCGTTGCCCCCTCACCCTAACCCCACGAAGACGTGGTGGAGAGGGAATGTTTTTTCTTCGGCTTCGAGCCGACGAGAATTGAAGCCCCTCGCCTTCGAGGCGAGGGTTGTTTAGTAACTCAGGAGGGATGTTGTCGAGTCGGTAGCGCAACAGCGATCGTTTTTGATATATCTCAAGCCGGTGACAGGTTCGAAGTGCTGGGGGCACGCGATCCGGCAGCCATCGCATCAATTCGAACGGTAAGGGAGGTTTCTTATGCCAGGCATAATCGATGCGGACACGCATATTTCAGAGGGCGAGGCGATGTGGTCGATGATGGACAAGGAAATGTATCCTCGCCGCCCGGTGATGCTCAAAGCACCGGAGGACACGCTTTACGGCCCGCGCAATGCGTTTTGGCTGATTGACGGCAATATTTTCCCCAAGCCCAGCGGCAAAGGCAGTTTCCGTCTAATTACACCGTCGGCGACGAAGCTGGAATCATCCCGGGGAGACATCGCGATCGCGTGTAGGGAAATGACCGATATCCCGGCGCGCCTCAAGGACATGGACAGGCTCAACGTCGCGACTCAAGTCGTCTTTCCCACATTGTTTTTGATTTACCTGACCGACGATACCGCTTTGGAAGTCGCGCTCTGCCGCGCCTACAATCGATTCCTCGCCCAGGCGTGCGCGAAATCCGGCGGCCGGATGCGCTGGATCGTAGTCCCGCCGCTGAAGTCTATTGACGAATCCGTCAAGGAACTCAAATGGGCCAAGGACAACGGCGCGGTGGGCGTCTTTTTCCGCGGCATCGAAGGCGGGTGGACGCTCGATAATCCTTATCTGTTTCCGATTTACCAAGCAGCGAATGATCTTGATCTGCCGATCTGCATTCACACCGGCGCGGGCTGCCCGTTGTTCATCAGTCTCTTCAACGTCGAGCGCAATCACACCTTCGGCCACAGCCGGATGCAACCGCTCTTGGCTTTTCGCGACATCATCGCCAACAAGATTCCGGAGCAGTTTCCCCGGCTCAAGTTCGGCTTCATCGAAGCTTCCGCGGGCTGGGTGCCCTTTCTGCTCCATATTCTGAAACGGCTCTTCAAGGAGAAATGGAAGTTTTCGTCGGACCCAGACATGTTCCGCGAATATCGCATCTTCGTCGCCTGCGAAGCCGACGAGGATGTCGATTACATCGCCCGCTTCACCGGCGAAAATCATCTGATCATCGGTTCGGATTACGGCCACCAGGACCCGTCGGAGGAGCGCCAACTGGTGGCGGCGATGCGGGCGCGGGAAGATATTCCACGGGCGCTCACGGACAAGATTTTCTTCGACAACCCGAAACAGTTCTATCCGTTGAACTAAGGGTGAACTGTAGAAATTGCTACGCATCGCTATTATTCGTGCAAGCGTTGCCCTCACTCTAACCCTCGCCCTCAGGGAGAGGGAAGGGTGAGGGATGAGGAGAAAACAATATGTCG
>JACPFE010000315.1 GCA_016183145.1 Deltaproteobacteria bacterium
GCTCGATCACTTCCACGCCATCGTCGCCGCCGAAGACGTGAGCCAAGGCAAACCCGAGCCGGAGATTTATTTGAAAGCGCTGGCGGCGCTCAACGCGCGCGGTGGAAATGGAAATCCGATTGCGGCCGCCGATTGCGTGGTGATCGAAGATTCAAGGGAAGGAATCAAGGGTGCGCTACGCGCCGGCATGAAATGCCTGGCAGTGACGAACTCGCATCCGGCGGAATTGCTCGCCGAAGCGACCGCCATCGTCAAAAGCCTCGAAGGCGTCAAGTTAACTTTCCTTCAAAACCTGTGCCCGTAAGATCCATCGCCGGTCGAGATCACCAACGCAGCCCGAACGTCTCTTTAACGATTCTACCAAACTGAACACCCAGCTCTTGGGTTGGCTAGGACTCACCGCAAGCGAAGTTCGAACCGCACGCGAACAGCGACGATCCTTTCACATTTAGTTGATGGAGAATACAATTCAATCCTGGCGCCATCGGTTGGTTTTTAGACAGTCAATTACCGGCTGAACCTGCTTGAGTAGCAATCGGGGCTTGGTCTTTACATCTTCGCTGCGACACGGGTGCAGTCGGATGATGCGCTGCGACGAGAAATCCAGCGGTTGAACAAGATAGCTAATACGTAAAGGTTTGCTAATGGGTGGGTGCTAATGGGTGACGGCAAGCTACTTCTTCGCGAATGTCGAAGTAACCTCGTTCAGGCGCCGCTGCGCTTCTTCATTGGACACCGATTCCAGCTCATCTAGAATGCTTTCCAATTGCTTCGCGCCCGGTTGGTTTAATGGATTTTCGGCGATCACGGCGGCCATCGCCGCGATGGTTGGTGATTGAAACAAGAATTTGAGTGGAATCTGCAATTGAAACTGCTTGACGACCCGAGACACGATTCGGGCCGCGCGCAATGAGTCGCCACCGAGGTCGAAGAACGAATCGGTGACACCAACCGGGTCGATTTCCAACACCTCCGACCAGATCCGCGCGACTCGCTGCTCAAGTACGGTCTGCGGCGCGACATAGTCATTGGGCAGGGACGGTCGCTGTTGTCCCGGTTGCGGCAAGCTCTGGTAATCGACCTTCAGATCCTTCGTAAGGGGCAAAGCGTCTAGAAAGACAAAAGCGGTCGGAACGATGTGCCTTGCGATGCGCTCGCATAACGCTTCGCGAAGCCGGTTGACTGTAACGCCTGCCTCGGCGTCGGCGACCACGTAGGCGCAGAGTCGTCGCTCTCCTAAGTGGTCAACAAAGTCCCGGACAACCCCCTGGGATATCCCGGGAATGTCCAATAAGAGTCTCTCGATCGCGACCGTGTCTACGAACTCGCCGGCGATGCGGATACACCGGTCTACTCGTCCAAGATGGGTCAGGCAACCATCTTCGCCCATCCGTCCTAGATCCCCAGTTCTGTAGCGGCGTAAGTCCGCATCCAGTGCTTCAAACCGCTCGGCGGTCCCCACTGGATTACGCCAGTACCCAGTTGCGAGAAATCGGCTCTCGACTACGATCTCTCCGATCGATCTCGACGGCAACACACGCCCATAATCATCGACAATTCGCACCACCATGTCCTGCACTGGATATCCGACCGGCACCGCCTCCGTCGAATCCAGATTCGAGTTTTTGTCAATGAAGAACTGGCGCACAAGACCGCATTCCGTTGCGCCAAGGCCATTGACCAACACGCAATGATCTTGAAAATTCGTCCGAAAGTACCTGAGATCCGGCGCCGAAACGCTGTCGCCCTCCAGTCGGATCAGACGAATGTGGGGAAACCTGCCAACCGCGTCGGATAGTTGGCGGAAGATCGAAGGAACGCCGTGAAACACCGTGATCCGTGCTCGACGCAGCCATTGCGAAAGCGCCTCTAACCCTTCGCCTTGAAGATCGAAAGGCGCAATCGCGGCGCCGTTCAGGAGCGCGCCGAAGTGACTGGACACTGTGCCGCTGAAGCTCGGGTTTTGCACGAGACTCAAGACGTCCCCACGGGAGAATTTGAGGGTATTTGTATAACGCAGAATGTTGTGCAGGATGTTTCGATGGCAGTCCGCGACGCCCTTGGCCATGCCGGTAGACCCTGACGTATAGAAGACGTAGGCGACACTGTCGGCCGTGACGGGCCGATCCAGGTTTTCGGAAAGGAATCCATCCCGACTCGCGTAATCGTCTATGACGGGAAAGCGGTTTGCCGCGATGTTGCGGGAGGCGTCTTGATAGCGGGTGCCGGCAATGAGAGCGCCAGGCCCCAAGTTTTCGACCATGGCGTGTAAGACGTGCTCAGGCAGTCGCTGGTCGAGCGGTGCATAGCACAAACCGGCCTTGAGAATGGCGAGGGGCCAAAGCACCGATTCATAGCTCTGATTCAGCATCAAAGCGATGGGTCTCGAGTCAGCTCCCACCTTTGTGAGCAACATGCGGGCAGCCTGATTGGCGGCAGCATTCAGCTCTGCATAGGTGATGTCCCCGGAAAGCAACCGAACCGCCGGAGCATCCGCGTAGAGGATCGCCTGTCGCTCAAACCGATGGTGGATCGGTTGTTGGCACTCGGCGACTGGGAATTCAACGAACGCTTCGGGCGAACGCTGGTTACTTCTCGCCGCCGAGTCCTTCAGAAACAATTTCATGGTCAGGTGACCCGCGATTTCCCAACAAAGGAATGATGGAAATTTGTATTTTGAGCCGATCGGGGAGAATTGGCAAGCACTGGGCTCGGCCCCATGGACGCCGGCTGTCAACCGCTCCATGAACATGCGGCGAAAGAAAACTTTCCGCAAGAGCCCGTTTGAAGACAAACCGCATTCGAATAGAGCGCGTCATGTCAACTTGAGAGCGGCCCAACCATAAAGCTGAACGACAAAATAAAATGCGCAATCGAGTCGCAAATGCTAAATTAAATTCAATAGGAATGGTAAGGTTCTCTAGGTCCGAAGGATAGCGAAGAGCTGGAACAAGGAGGCGAGGCGAAAGCTTTGCCCTTAGCATACGGCTAAGCGGGAATCCGCTATTTCCATTGTCTCACCGCCAAGGGACGAGGTGTCTATTATGAACTTTCGTGGCGAACTGGCGCTAAAATTCACCTTGCAAATTGCAAACCAGTACACTGTACCTGAGTTGGTTCGGTTGGCGCAGCTTGCGCATGCTGAAGGCTTCAAGCAAGTCTGGGTTAACGACAATCTATGTCAGCGCAACATCTTTGTCGTACTTGCGGCCATGGCGTCACGGATCCCAATCAAGGTGGGAACGTCAATGCTCGTGCCGTATTTTCGCAATCCCGTGGATATAGCCGATAGCGTGGCAGCACTCTCGGAGCTGACCGAGGGGCGCGAACTGAGCGTCGGAATCGCTCGGGGGGATCTGGCTCGTGCCGGCCATCAGATCGACATGAAGAAGCCCATTGCCATGGTGCGTGAAACAACATTGGCGATCAAAGCTCTTCTCGCCGGAGAAACAATCTCCTTCCGAGATTACCCGGCGTCCGCTGCGTATCATCATATCCGTCAACAACAAGAGTTTCGATTGGCCTTCTCACCTAACGCGCCCGTTCGGTTTTATTGTGGCGGCAACGGGCCCAAAATTCTTAAGATTGCGGGGGAAATCATGGACGGAGCTCTGATTGGCAACTACTATATTCCCCTCGTCCGTGCCAGGCGCCTCGATTTCTTATTGGCCATTGCGCGGACTGCCGCTGAAACAACACAGCCGGGCAAGGCTTTATTTGATGTTTGCGAGCTTGATGTTTCGATTTCTCGCGACCGGCGGCGGGCTCTTCAGTTCGCTAAGCCCTATGTTGCCCATATCATGATGGTCCTCGAACTCATGGGATTCACCCCTGACGAGTTTCGCACGATAGGGATAGAGCCCCAGCTTATCAGGTCGTTGAAGGAAGCTTCTGCCGTTGGCGCCACACTTCACGCCGCCTCGACGCTTATTCCAGACGATGCCGTGACCAGTTGTTTCGTAGCGGGAGGGCCGCAAGAATGCCGAGATCAGATCGCCACCTTGATCGAGGAAGCAGAACGGCTAAAGTTCGGCCAGATCGCTTTCAGTAAGTTGGGGCCCGACTACGACGAAGCGATTAAGCTTCTGCGTAATCAGGTGCTACAAGCGTAAGCTGCCAAGAGGACTTTGGTGCGAGCCGTAGAACCCCATCTACAGTTCATCAGTCGCTCGATTACCTCACTCCAATCAAGTATGGGTCGGTCAAATGTGTTGCTTAATGAACCGCCCATGAACCCCGGGCCACCTCAACTCAAAAAATTTTGGACCGGATTCAATACGAGTCTGATCGTCCCTCTTTTCCAGTTATACCTGTCCAAATCCTTAGTGGGCGCGAGACACCCTGCGCACCTTCACCTTCACACAGGCATCAAGCGCAGACGATGCGGAATGCGCCCCTTGTGGAAAGTGCGCGGATGGCTCTGCTCCACTGTCCGTTTGCCGAGTTTGCAGTAGCCATGCTCCTGGAAATAGTTAAGCCCGTGCTCTTGCCCGCAGTAGGATTTGAGCCATCGATCGCAGATCTCCTCCCAGCTGTACTTTCGCGACGGATCGAGGCGAGCGTCAGTTTCGAGGTGCGCGGCGGCATGAAAAGCGGTGTACAGGTCGGGCAGTAGATCCAGAGTGATAGGGTCGCGTCTTGCATTACAACAATGTGTTATTGCAAGGCCTGGCCCTAATCCCGATTACTACCAAGAAGCGATCCGCAATCACGTCACGGTTTTTCCGGGAGTGAAAACCCTGGTCGCCGATCTGGCCCAGACGCTTCCGTTAGCCGTGGCCTCCGGCGCCCTGCGCCATGAGATCGAGACGATTCTTAAGACGCTAGGGCTGCTCGATCACTTCCACGCCATCGTCGCCGCCGAAGACGTGAGCCAAGGCAAACCCGAGCCGGAGATTTATTTGAAAGCGCTGGCGGCGCTCAACGCGCGCGGTGGAAATGGAAATCCGATTGCGGCC
>JACPFE010000316.1 GCA_016183145.1 Deltaproteobacteria bacterium
AAACCTTCGTGTCCTTCGTGCCTTCGTGGTGAATCCGATTTTTCTCATTTTGGTTGCGGCATACCCGCGCTGTGTTAAACCGCCGTTAAATCACTCCGCGGGCGCGCAAACTGTCAATCGCTTCCCTGTCATAGCCAAAGTTCTCTAGTACTTCTTCCGTATGCTCTCCGAGCAGCGGTGCGGCCCGGAGGAGCCGAGCCGGCGTGCCCGACAGATTCACCGGACTCCCGATCAGATTTGTCGGCCCCATGGTCGGATGATACATCTGCTTGGGCAAACCCAGATGCTTGATCTGGGGATCCTCGAAACTCTCTTGGATCGTATTAATCGGCGCATTCGGCACATGGTTGGCATCCAGGACCTGCAGCCAATGTTCCCGTGGCTTCTTGCGAAACGCCTCCTGAAGAATCCTGACGATCTCGCTGTGATGCTCTGAGCGACCCCTTCGTGTTGCAAACCTCGGATCATCTAACAGGTCGGTCCGTTCCGCTGCCCTAATGAGCCCCTCCCATGCCTTCTGATGCGCTGAAAGATGAACCACCAGAGGCCGCTCGTCGCTACCAATAAAGCAGTAGATCCGCGCCCGCGGAAAGCTCTCCCGGGTTACCGCGTCGCCGCCGTTTAAGTAGTCGGCGACCTGAGACTCGACAAAAGCCATGCTCACCAGCAAAAGCGAGACGTCGAGGAATTGGCCCAGACCGGTCTTCTCACGCGCCAGCAGGGCAGCTAGGATCCCGTACGCGGCAAATGTGCCAGTGGAATGGTCAACGAATGAAACACCCGCTACCTTCGGATTGTGCAGATCTGTGACCAGACTCAGCATCCCGCTCAACGCCTGGCCAATGGTGTCGAAGCCGGGCTTGTCCCGATAGGGTCCGCTTTGACCGTACCCGGAAATTGAGCAATGGATCAGCCGGGGATTGATTTTGCAGAGATCCTCATAGTTGAGGCCGAGGCGCTTCCTCGTCTCGGGACGGAAGTTTTCGATCAAGATATCTGCTTTTTCCACCAGCCGCAGCAAAATTCGTCTCCCTTCCTGTTCCTTCAAGTTGAGGGTGATGCTTTTCTTGTTCCGGTTGAGCGCCCTGAAGCTTGGGCCGTAACCTTCGTATTTCGGATTGCGAGCCCGCCGGTGGGTATAGCCTTCTCCCGGCAGCTCGACCTTAATGACTTCGCAGCCCAGATCGCCAAGCAGACTCCCGGCATACGGCCCCGCCAGGTGCGCGCTCACGTCGATAGCCACCGTTCCCTGCAGGGCTCCTATACCCATAATTCGAACCTCCTTAATCTCCTTCACCTGATCCGAGAATTGCCGTCATTCATCTGGCCGACATTTCCCGTTGAGGAGTTGGCAAGACCATGGGGAAATGTCGATGTTTCGTTTTCGGCCCGAAGTCGAAAACTTTGTCTACGTAATCTTCAAAGCCCCCCCCTGGTATCAGGCGCAGAGAGCGCTCATCACACGCGCGCGCCGGTTACTCGCCGTAGAGGCTCTTGATGAACCCGCTTTGCTCCAGCTCTCGCAGAATCGTCACATCAATGAAACTGGCGGGCTGGAGACCCTTGGCCTTGGGATTGCGCGGGCTCATTTCATCCAACACCATTTGAATTCCTTTAATCGTCGGATAGGGAACCTTGGGCATGACCTTCACGGCGTAGTGCTGATAGGTTTCTTCCAACGCATCCGCTTCGCTAATGCGTGAATATTTGCCGATAACTTTCATCGAGAAGCTCTTATCGGTCTTTAGCCGGTGCAACCCTTCGACGTAGGCTCGGAGATATCTCCGAGTAAGGTCGGGATTTTCCCGAACATAGCTTTTGGTCATGACCACCCCGGCCCCCTGATAATCGACGCCAATCGTGCTCAAGTCCGCCAGCAGTGAAAACCCCAGTTTGCCCGCCCGCAGATGCAGCGGCGAAGAGAGCAAACCACCATCAACGCTCTTAGCGACCATCCCCGCCAATATCTCCTGCGCTCCTCCCATCTGGATCATAGCTACCTCGCGGTCGGGCTCGATACCCCATTGTCCGAGTACAAAGCGGAACAAGAAATCGTCCGAACCGCCGAAGCGCGTCACACCGATTTTCGTGCCCTTCAGATCCTCCGGCCTCTTGATCTCCGGCTTGACCATGATTTTCTGACCCGGCTTATGATTCGGACCGGCGAGCATGACGAGATCGGCGCCGGCAAGATTCGCTTGAATCACCGTCGGAATCGCGATTTCCGCAATCGGAATTTCTTTGGCGAGCACCGCTTGGATCACTTTCGAAGCCCCGCCGATATAGATTAATTCAACATCCAATCCATGCTTTTCAAAAAGCCGTGCTTCCTTCGCGACCCAGATAACCGCCATCGAACCGACCGTCGTCGGGTAAGCAACCTTGAGCTTGGTCTGCGCACCCAAAGCGCCCGGCCAAACGACGGAAACCATCAGCAAACTTAGCAGCGTGCTTTGCAGTGTTTTCATAAAAACGATCCCGCTCTTGCGGCCCTCGTCTTAGTCGACGAGATAGTCTTTCTGTGTTTCGGCCATTGGGTTTCTCCTTTTTCAATCATTAGGGTCACCCATTGGAAGGCAGGTCTTGCGATCCGACGTCTGTCTGTCCGAAAATTTTCAGCGTCAATGTTGCGATTCTTCGACGGTACAATGGACCTTCGAGGCGAAGACTATCGGATGAGGAAGCGTCATGTCAATCTGACGACGACCCCTCTCATAGCAAACCAATTCTGTCCGGGATTAACGGTTCAAAGTGTCGTCGAGGTGTAATTCTGCGCACCGTCTCGGTTCGTCTTAAAACGAAATAGTTCTCTGACCCCGGGTCTTGCCGAAAATCAACAAACCCCGCCCGCCCCTGAACTTACGGACAGATCATGATAGTAATGGAACCATGAGCCGTCCTTTTTTGCCGGCGGCGGAATAGAGGTCTACGAACATGGCTGAATGGATCGAAGTGCCGGCGCATCGAATCTACGTGATAGGCGCGCGTGAATTACGAGATGGGTTTGACTACATCGGCGAGAATGGGAGGCCCGCGGCGCGCGGCGAAAATCCCTACCGTTTCGTGCGAAAGAAGGACGGCAAAGTTTTTAAGTGGGCGCGCTTCATTCCGCAATATAGTGAAGTTCGTGACTGCACGGCGCTCGAAGAGATATGATTCATGTAATTGGGCGACCAACGGCCATACGGATGGCTTTTCAAGAGAAAGACGACGACCGATGAAACAGCACAAGGGCCATCCTATTTATGGAGTAGCAGTTCCATCACCTACGAAAGGGTGGTACTCACGCGGGTTAGTTTTTGATCGGGACCTAACCCGGACAATAGCGATTAAACGACTCGAAGGCCCCACGGATTCACCGTTTAAGTCCAAGCAACAAGCCGAGGAACACGGACTCAAATTATGCAAGGAATGGATTGATAAGCAGGCTTCCCAAACAAAGTGACTGTCATGAATAAACAGCGCCGCCTTGAGCGTAGCGACAGTCTTGGTTGTGATTCTTGGGTACTCCGGTGAGTGCCGACCTAAACCAGCCGCCTTTTCATCTCTGCAACTCGCTTACTCAATGCCTCAAGTCTATCGGCCCAGCCTTTCCAAATAAGCCTGGTAGTCGCTACCGCTGAGAAACGTTTTCTGTCTTTGGTTTCCACGCACGATCACGTGATGCAGAACTCCGGGAGCCAACAGCCGTGGAGGCCTCGCCATGCAGCCGCTGTAGCAGAGGATCTAACGGATTGTCTGGAATAGAAACTCAAGCAATGGCCGCCGCACTCGATGGTGTGAACGGATCTCCAGCGTTACCGCCGAAACCTTTGACTATGGCGTCAATCTCCGAACCGTCCAGAACTTCTTTTTCGAGCAACTTTTCCGCAACTTGATGCAGCAGACGAAGATTAGTCTTTAACAGGTCGGTAGCCCGGTGGTAGCTCTCCTGGATAATGCGCCTGACCTCGGCGTCTATTTCAATGGCCGTGTTCTCTGAATAGTCCACTTTCTGGGTAAAATCTCTTCCCAGAAAAATCTCTTGTTCTTTCTTGCCGAAAGTCATGGGCCCGAGCTTTTCGCTCATGCCCCACTCGCAGACCATCCGGCGCGCGAGATCCGTCGCCTTTTCGATATCATTCTCCGCACCCGTCGTCATGTGCTCGAGCACAAGCTCTTCGGCCGCTCGGCCACCGAACAGGATGGCCAAATTAGTGAGCAGATAGTCCCTGGGATAGGTATGCTTTTCGTCCATAGGCAGTTGCTGCGTCAGACCCAAAGCCATGCCGCGAGGAATGATCGTCACTTTGTGAATCGGGTCGGCACCAGGGAGCAGCTTCGCCACCAATGCATGCCCGGCTTCATGATAAGCTGTGTTGCGCTTTTCTTCGTCGCTGATAATCATGCTGCGCCGCTCCGCGCCCATCATGACCTTGTCTTTGGCCAACTCGAGGTCGACCATGTTGACTTTTTCCTTGTCGGTCCGCGCTGCCAACAAAGCCGCTTCGTTTACGAGATTCTCCAAGTCCGCGCCGGTAAACCCGGGCGTGGATCGCGCCAGTATGCTCACGTCCACGTCCGTCGCCAAGGGAACCTTCCGGCTGTGCACCTGCAAGATACCTTCTCGCCCTTTGATATCCGGCCGTGGTACTACAACGTGCCGATCAAACCGCCCTGGACGCAGCAACGCAGGATCCAATACATCAGGCCGGTTGGTAGCAGCGACGAGAATAACTCCCTCGTTGGACTCGAATCCATCCATCTCGACCAACAGCTGGTTCAACGTCTGTTCCCGCTCGTCATTGCCGCCGCCGAACCCGGCTCCGCGGTGACGGCCAACCGCGTCGATTTCGTCGATAAAGATGATGCAAGGCGCGTTCTTTTTGCCCTGAACGAAAAGGTCACGGACTCGGGATGCTCCGACGCCGACGAACATTTCTACGAAATCGGAACCGCTGATGCTGAAGAACGGGACTCCGGCTTCGCCCGCGACGGCACGAGCCAACAGGGTCTTGCCAGTTCCCGGGGCTCCCACGAGCAAACACCCTTTGGGAATTCTTCCGCCAAGTTTCGTGAATTTTTTCGGATCTTTTAGGAATGCGATGATCTCTTGCAAATCATCTTTGGCTTCATCCACGCCGGCGACATCGCTAAAGGTTACGCGGTGTTGATTCTCCGTAAGCAGTTTCGCGCGGCTCTTGCCAAAGGACATCGCCTTGCCACCGCCCACCTGCATCTGGCGCATGAAAAAGATCCACACCCCAACCAGAAGCAGCATGGGAAACCAGTTAAGCAGTAGCACCAAGTACCACGGCGACTCGTCCTCGGGCTTTGCAGCGATTTTCACCCCCTTATCCCGCAATGACTTCACCAGCTCCGGATCATTCGGCGCAAAAGTTCTGAACGGTTCACCGTTCTTGTATTTGCCCTGAATATGATGTCCTTGGATCACGACCTCTCGAATGTCGCCGCGCTCGACGCCGCCCATAAATTCGCTGAAAATAATTTCCGGTTCGCGCCGGTATTGCTTGTTAAAAACGCTGAAAATTACAAAAACAACAAGCGCCAAGACCAACCAAAGTGCAATATGTTTTGATGATGGACTCAAGAAATTCCTCCAAAAACCGCTCTCACATCGCCGGTGTTGATTGTAGCTCTTGCGGGTACAGACGCGCAACGGAAGGCACTTTTTTTCGCCCCCAAGCAGGATACCCATCGATGGCTTGCACCGATCCTTCTAAACTTCGACCCAATTGCATTCTCTCTCTCAGCCTATTTCTCTCCCGGCTCACCGAAAGAGAGTTCAGAAAGAGAGTTGGGTGAGCCCATTTATTAGTCGTGCGTTAAAATCACGAGCGTGCCTGCCCAACCAAGCGAAACGCCTAGCCGCAGAGCGCACCTGCTGCGAGAATCGCGATCCATGATATCCAATGTGGGACGATCCAGCCTCCGATCTGAGCCGGCCAATCCAGCAACAATCTGACAATATGGAGGAGCGCAACGCGCCGAAGACAACACCGGAGATCTGGATGTACGCCCGCATACTTTGTTCTCCTCTCGCCGAGTGCGTGGCATGAATGAGTGTCTGACGCGGGTCAACCAGGCTTATCTGGTTCCGCATCGTTTTGCCTCACTTCTGTATACCACAATTTGAATCGATGTTGAGAGAAGCGGATGCCTAATCCCATATCAGGATTGAACTGAACGACGCCTCAGTAAAATTTGGAGAGGGGAAAAGGGTCTGACTCTATCGTCCCGTTGGATAGGTTTTGGGTGAGGCGCCGCTGACCTCCGCCATCTTGTGTATCATGTTCGCGTTGTTGTCGTACTGGCGCGTCCTCCACCACTTGATTCGCCTGATCGAAAGTCGAGGAACCATTCTGGTTGGAGTTGATCCGGTTACCGAGTGGAACGTACTTGGAATGCCGAAATCAAAATATCAAAGCCTGGCACCACACTGGCACCACACTTCAAAGCTGACACCACACTTGGCACCACACTGGGATCGGAAGCCGTCTAACTGTGAAACACCCGCGCCAGGCGCCAGAGTCCGCCGGGAAGCTCTTCGCTCCATTCCGACAGCGCGACGAGTTCGCCGCGCGGATCGAGAATGCGCACCAGCCGTTCGCCGGCGAGCGGCTTACCGATTTGGTTCAGAATCTCTTGCTGCCCCGAACGGACTCGGGACAACCATCCGCTCTGCCAGGTAACGCCGCGCAAGTGGCCGAGGGCGGAGGACAATGAAAGGAGGGGAATTTTTTCTTTTTCAACCAACCGTTCCAGCTCATCGAGGGTGACCGCGTTGTCAAGCGTCAGGTGGCCGCAGGCCGTCCTTCTCAGGCTTTTCAAATGGGCGCCGCAGCCCAGCGCTTCGCCCATGTCGGCCGCCAGCGTGCGCACGTAGGTGCCGCGCGAACAGGTGACGTCGAGTTCAATTTCAGCCTCGCCCGACTTGCGCAGCCGAAGCGTTTCAATCGTGATGGCGCGCGGCGCCCGCGGGATCTCTTTGCCCTGGCGGGCTAATTTATAGAGGCGCACCCCGTCTTTCTTCAAAGCCGAAAACATCGGCGGAATCTGTTGCAGCTCGCCAGTGAATTTTCGTTCGAGCTCCTTGAGATCGCCTTCGCCGACGGGCGGCACCGGGCGCTCTTTGATGACCTTTCCGGTTGCGTCTTGCGAGTCGGTGGCCACTCCCAGGACCATGACGCCGCGGTAACTTTTTGCCGCGCCGATAAAGATGTCGGCGACCTTGGTCCCTTCGTTCACGCCGATGAGCAGCAAACCCGAGGCAAACGGATCCAGGGTGCCGAGATGGCCGATTTTTTTCGCCCCTGAGATCGCCTTGATCCGGCCCACGACCTGGGCCGACGAAGGCCCCTCCGGTTTGTCGATCAAAAGAATTCCACTCTGGATCATGTCGTTGAGAAAAATTAAAAACTGTGACCGGCCGCCGGCCGGCGAAAATCTCAGCTTTCCGGCTTAACCAGCTTCAAGAGTTCGTCGATACGCTGCGCTTGGTCCTCGGTCTCGTCGTAGAAAAACTCCAGGGTCGGCACGAAGCGAAGCTTGAGCTGCTTGCCGACTCTGGAGCGGATAAACCCGGTGGCGCTCTTAAGGCCCGCCAGCGCCTCGTTTCGGCTCCCTGAATCGCCAAGCAGATTGAAGTAGATCCGCGCATGTCTTAGATCCTTGCTCACCTTGGCGCCGGTGAGCGCCACGGCGCCGACCCGCGGGTCGCGAATTTCCTTGCGCAGCAGCTCCGAGATCATCTCGACGAGCAGATCTCCCACTCGGTCTGAACGTTGATATTCCACGATTACGCCTTGAGCTAGAACTGCGAGCCACCAGCGATCCCGCCGACGCGGATCGCTAAGAGCGGGGGCGAGCCGGAATCCTTGACCCCCTCTGAATCTCCCCCTTTTCGAAGGGGGAGACAAAGAGGGGGTTCTGGATTCCCGCTTGCGCGGGAATGACAACAGGGAGGCATCGAATTCGTCCTTGAATTTCTAAGACACTACGCTAGCAGTAAAAGAATTCGACCTGGGAATCGCCGAGCTCGGCGAGCCCCATATCATCGACAAAATCGGCTGGCTGCTGCCCACCACGCCGAAGCCCAGGATCGCGCTTTGCCAGAGATCCTGATCGCCGCATTCGGTGACTGAAATATTGAATTGGTTCGAGACCCGCGCCTCAATGCGCTTGAGGACGCCGCGCTTGCCCTTGAGCGAGTGATTCTCGGGAATCACCAGGCTTAACTTGAGAACCCCCACGACCATGGAGGAGACGAATTTGCCGTAACGGTCTTTGCGCGCCGGCTATGCGCTGCTCGCGCGCGACGCTTCACGGCCCGCCGGAGCTGGGCTGATCCGTCGCATCACCGCAACGCGCTCGTAGGCTTCGATGACGTCGCCCGGTTTGACATCCTGAAATCCTTCGAGCCCGAGGCCGCACTCGTAGCCCGCCGCCACCTCGCGCGCGTCGTCTTTAAAACGTTTGAGGCTGGCCAGCTTGCCTTCGAACACTACCACTTGGTCGCGCAGCAACCGAATGAGGCTGCCCCGTTGGATTTTCCCTTCCGTGACATAGCAACCAGCGACGGTGCCGACGCCCTGAATGTTGAAGGTCTGGCGCACGTCGACCCGTCCGTGCAATTGCTCGCGATAAGTCGGCTCCAACATGCCTTCCATGGCCGCCCGCACGTCGGCGAGGGCTTCATAAATGATCGTGTAGAGACGAACGTCTACCCCTTCTTTGGCGGCCAAGGCCGCGCCTTTGGACTCCGGCCGGACGTTGAACCCGATGACGATGGCATTGGATGCCGCCGCCAGCAAAATATCGCTTTCGGTAATACCGCCCACCGAGCCGTGAATGACCCGGAGCTTGGCTTCATCGCTGGACATGCGGCTTAACGCCTCGGTCAAAGCCTCGACGGAGCCCTGGACATCGGCCTTGAGCACGACGCGTAGCTCTTTGACGTCGCCGGCTTTGATCTGGCTGTAGAGTTCTTCCAGCGAGACCTTGCTCGACTTGACCAGCTCGGTTTCACGCTGTTTGCCGTGGCGGTATTCCGCGACTTGCCGAGCTTTCGCCTCGTCGGCCACCGCGACAAAAGAATCGCCCGCCTGGGGCACTCCCTGCAAACCGAGAATCTCTACCGGAAACGACGGCGGCGCCGTTTCGACTTTGCGACCGTGATCATCGATCATCGCGCGCACCTTACCGTAGAACACGCCGCACACGAATGCATCGCCCACCCGCAGCGTCCCCTCTTGCACGAGCACCGTGGCCACCGGGCCGCGGCCGCGGTCCAGTTTTGCCTCGATGATGGTGCCGCGGGCCAGCTTTTCCGGATTGGCTTTAAGCTCGAGGATATCCGACTGGAGCAAAAGCATTTCCAAAAGATGGGGAATGCCCTCCTGGGTCTTGGCCGATACCGGCGCGAACACCGCGTCGCCGCCCCAGTCTTCGGAAACCAAGCCGTGTTCCGAGAGACCTCGTTTGACCTTCTCTAAATTGGCGTCGGGCCGGTCCATCTTGTTGACCGCGACGATGATCGGCACTTCGGCGGCGCGCGCATGGTTGATCGCCTCCACCGTCTGCGGCATGACCCCGTCGTCGGCGGCGACCACCAGCACGACGATATCCGTTACTTTCGCCCCCCGCGCCCGCATGGCGGTGAAGGCTTCGTGTCCGGGGGTGTCCAAGAAGGTTACGCTGCGTCCGTCCACCTGCACATGATAGGCGCCGATATGTTGGGTGATGCCGCCATGCTCCTGGGCCGTGACGTTGGTGCTGCGGATGGCGTCGAGCAAGGAGGTTTTTCCATGATCGACGTGGCCCATGATGGTGACCACCGGCGAGCGCGACACCAGCGCGCTTTCCCGCTCTTCAAGCTGGTGTTCGACTTCCAAAGCGCTGTCAACGTCGAAGGCGACATTTTCGACCTGGTGATCGAATTCGGACGCGATCAAAGTCGCGGTGTCGGTGTCCAACACCTGGTTGATGGTGGCCATCATGCCCATGGCCATCAATTTTTTGATCACCTCGCCAGCCTTGACGCCCATTTCACGAGACAGGTCACCGACCGTGATCACTTCTGAAATCCTGACGACCCGCTTACTCGCCTTCGGGATGGTGATCTCGGTCTTCTTCTGCTCTTTGCCCGGCAGCGCGCGTTTCTTTTTCGGAATGCGTCCAGCGCGAAGCTCCTTCTCGCGAAACTCTAAAACATCCTGTTTCTTGACGACGCGTTTTTTGTGTCGTCCTGCTTTGGCCGGCTTATCTCCCTCGCCACCCTCGGGCTTTGGCCCGACCTCGCCATCCCGCGCAGCCGTGGCGATCTCTGCCAGCGGTATCGGCGGCTGGCGCGGAGCACCTGGAATCGTACGCCGCGCCACGGGGGTAGGCGCCGGTTCAACTCTGACCGTGCGCCGCAGATCGATGCGTCCCAGAATACGCGCTCCCCGCGGCGCCTCTTCGCTCACCGGCGCTATTTGATCGGCAGCCGGCGCCGGGGCTTCGGGCTCCGCCAGCGGCGCAACCGGGGAAAGTTCCGCGCCTTTGGCTTCCACTTGAGCAGGTTCGCCAGCCGGCGGAGGTACTTCAGGCAGGCTCTCCTCCGCGGCGGGCCGGATTTCCGGCGCGACTTCCGCGGGCGCGGCTTCAGTGAGAGGCTCGCCAATCGGAATCTCAGCCGGCGCCTCTGCACGCGGCCTAACCGCTTCGACCTCGACCGGCGGCTTTTCGGGCTGGGGCACTTCGACCCGGCTGGTGCGACGCCGGATCACGTTGGTGCGCACCCGGCGCTCGACGATCGTTTCGCGCGCCTGGACCTGCCCCGCCGATTCATCCTCGGACTTCACCACACGGTCCGCGACGACCTTTTCTTCGCCGACGTGGACCTGGGGCTTTTCCGGAGCCGCCAAGGCGGCGCGGATGCGCGTGACTTCATCGTCTTCGAGGGAACTCTGCGCCTTGCGCCCTCGCATTCCCAACCTATCGAGGTGAGCGATGAGATCCTTGGTCTCGATTGCCAATTCTTTCGCTAATAGATGGACTCTGGTTTTTGCCATCTGTGATTTGCTCCCGACTGCTCTCCTGCTTTTACCCGGCGACGGATATCAGCAATTTGCCAGTTCCCGAACCAGCCTTTCTTTGACGCCCTTGTCGATTTCGACGCGAAATGCCCGGTGGAGACTTTTCCTCTTTAGGAACCGCTGCCAGCACTCTGCGCGACGATGAAGATAGCCTCCCCGGCCCGTGCCCTTCTTGTCGACTTGTAAATCGCCTTGCTCCGTCACCCTTAAACGGATCAAGCCGCTTTGCTCATCCCGGCCATTGCATCCCAGGCAGGTCCGCTGCGGCCCTCGATTCGACACGCGTCACCGAAACTTGCTAAGGCTCCTTGTTCATGACCGCGTCGGCAGCCACATCGGCCGCCGCCGGTTCACTCGCCGCTGATGCAGCCGCCGCTAATTCGCTCGCCGCTAATTCAGCCGCCTGTTGCTTGGCGATAGCGGCTTCCTCTTCTTCCTTGCGCCGCTTTTCGACCACATATTCTTTGGCCGACTTATGCAGGGCCTCCGCTTTTTCCCGGCTGACCCCTTCGACGTCGAGAATGTCTTCCAGATCGCTCTCGGCGATTTCCTCGGCGGACTTAAAACCCTCCTGGTAGAGCAGCTCCGCTACGATATCGTTGATGCCGGGAATGGCGCCGATGGACTGGCGCGCCTTGCGCGTCTCCTCTTCGGCCTCCGCCTCGCTACGCACGTCGATGCGCCAGCCGGTCAGGCGCGCGGCGAGCCGGACGTTCTGCCCCTTTCTGCCGATGGCGAGGGAAAGTTGGTCGTCGGGGACGACGACCTCCATGCTATGCCCGTCATCGTCGATAATGATTTTGGAAACTTTGGCCGGGGCCAAAGCCCGGCAAACGTATTCGGCCTGGTCGGGGATCCAATGCACGATATCGATTTTCTCGCCCCGTAATTCCTGAACCACCGCCTGAACGCGGGTGCCCTTCATGCCGACGCACGCGCCCACCGGATCGACGTCGGGGTCGTGGGAGATCACCGCGATTTTCGCCCGGCCTCCCGGCTCCCGCGCCGCCCCTTTGACTTCGACGATCGCTTCGTAAATCTCCGGCACCTCCTGGGCGAAGAGCTGGATCAACATGCCGGGGTGGGTGCGCGAGAGAATGATCTGCGGGCCGCGGCCGGTGATTTCCACGCTCACGATATAAGCGCGAATGCGGTCGCCCTGGCGGTAACGCTCCCGCGGCACCTGCTCTTTTTCCGGCAGGATCGCGTCGGTGCGGCCGAGATTGACGATGATGTTGCGCTTCTCGAAGCGCTGCACGATGCCGTTGACGAGCTGGCCCTCGCGGCCCTTGAATTCGTTATAGATGATCTCCCGCTCGGCGTCGCGCACGCGCTGGACGATGTTTTGCTTGGCGGCCTGGGCGGCGATGCGCCCGAACAGGCTCGAGTCGAGCTTGCTGAGCAGTTCATCACCCATCTCGGCGTCGGGATCGAGGTTCTCTTTGGCCTCGCTCAAAGTGATTTCGGTGGCCGGATCCGCCACCGTCTCCACTACCGTCTTGGCCTCGAAGAGCTCCACCTCGCCGATCTCGGGATTGAATTGCGCCTCGATCTTGCGCTGGTGGCCGAAGGTTTTCTTTGCCGCCGAAATCATGGCGTTTTCCAAGGCGCTAATCAGGATCGACTTGTCGATACCCTTTTCCTTGCTGACCTGTTCGATGACTCGATTGAGATCTTGCTGCATTTCACGCACTCCAGTCGTGCTCGTAATTAGACTTTTCAATCGCCGCAAACGGAATGTCGTACCACGTCCCCTCCTGCGCCACCGTGATGCCCTCGCCAGCGACGGCTTGGAGAATGCCGAGAAACGATCTTCTTCCGCCAATCAAGTCGCGCGTCCGTACGCGCACGCGCTTGCCGATGAATCGCACAAAGTGCTCGGGCCGCTTGAGCGGCCGGTTGATTCCCGGAGAGGAAACCTCCAATGTGTAGGCGCCATCCACCGCGTCCTGACTGTCGAGCAGATCGCACAGTTGCCGGCTCACCCGGCTCAGATCATCCACGGTCGGCCCCCCAGGCTTATCAAGATACAAACGCAAGACGCGCCCGCCACGGCTTCTTTCGTGGCGCAGCTCGATATCGACGATCTCCATGCCTTCGTTCTCGGCCAGCGGCGCGACCAGTTCCCACAGCCGACCTAGGGTCGCATCCATGCTCTTTGTCTGACCCTATAAACAAAAAAAGCGGGCAGTGCCCACTTCGAGTGTAAACTTCTAAAGTGTAAGAAATTTTTACCATACCGCACCCCACCAATGCAAGGCCCGGTCGCCGAGGGTTTTCGTTTGCGCGGCATCGCGCTTCTGCTATGATTTTGTTTTGGTTGCGAGCATTGTCGATGAAGGCCGTAAAGCACCAGAAACAACCTGCCCCGGCGCAGATCTCTTGGGAGCAAATTGTCGCCAATCTTGAGGATGGCGTGGTCACCGTGGACTCGCAAGGCAAGATCGTTTTCTTCAATGAAGCCGCGGAAATCCTCACCGACGTCTCGTCGGTCCAGGCCACCGAACAACCCTTTCGGCAAGTCTTCAAGAGCGCGCCTTGGCTCATCGACCTGGCGAACAAAACGGCGCCGCCCCGTCACGAAGGCGTGCGGGGAGAAGGCGACCTGGTCACCCGCTGGGGCCGGAAGACCCCCGTCGGCGTTACCGTCTCACCGCTTCAGGACCGCGACGGTCATTATCTCGGCACGATTCTGTTGCTGCGTGACATCAAGCATCGCAAGGAATTGGAGGAAGACCTAAAGCGCGCCGATCGCTTGGCGACGATGGGCACATTGGCCGCCGGGTTGGCCCATGAAATCCGCAATCCCCTCGGCGGCATCAAGGGCGCGGCGCAACTCCTGCGGCGTTCCTTCGACGAGCAGTCTCAGCTGCGCGAATATACCGACATCATGATCCGCGAAGCGGACCGCGTGAACCAACTGATCGAGCAGCTCCTCGATCTCTCTCGCCCGGCGCAGTTGATGCTCGCGCCGATCAACATCCATGAGATCCTCGACGACGTGCTGCTGCTCGAAGGCCAAACCGTCAGCGACAAGGAGATCGCGATAAAAAAAATCTTCGATCCGAGCCTGCCGCCCATCCGCGGCGACCGGGTTCGGCTGACGCAGGTGTTTTTAAACTTAGTGAAGAACGCTTTCCAGGCCATGGATCGGGGCGGCGCACTGACGGTCACGACCCGGCTAGAAACCGATTTTCATATTCGCGCGCGAGGCACCGCGCGCAACCGCCTGATCTGGATCGACATCGCCGACGAAGGCAGCGGCATCAGAGAGCAAGACTTGCCGCATATCTTCTCGCCCTTTTTTACCACCAAGAACAACGGCACGGGGCTCGGCCTGGCGACCTCCTACGCGATCGTCAAGGAACATGGCGGCTTGATCCGGGTGGAAAGCAGCGAGGGGAAAGGAACCACCTTCAAGGTGTCGTTGGTGGTGGCGGAGTAGTCCCATGAACCAAGGTAAAGTTCTGGTCGTCGACGACGAAGATTCGTTGCGACGCGTGCTGCAGAAGGTGCTCGAGGACGAGGGATATTGGGTGCAAACCGTCGGCACCGGCGATTTGGCTCGAATTGCTCTAGCCGAAACTCAGTTCGACGTGTCGCTCATGGATATCAAGCTGCCGGACACCGACGGGCTGACGCTGCTCAAGGAAGTTAAAGAAGGGAGCAGCGATACCACTGTGATCGTGATGACCGCGCAGAACACCATGCGCAACGCCATCGGCGCGATGAAAAACGGCGCCTTCGACTACATCACCAAGCCCTTCGATCTCGACGAGGTCCTGGTACTCGTGAAACGGGCTATGGACAGCCGCAAGTTCACCCGCGATTTTCTCGAGCTGAAAGAAGAAGTTAAGAAGCGCTTCGAGCCGGGGGTCAACATCATCGGCACCAGCGCGAATATGCAGAAGGTTTACAAAACTATCGGCCAGGTGGTGGACACCCAGGCGACGATCCTCATCCAGGGCGAGAGCGGCACCGGCAAGGAGCTCGTCGCCAAAACCATTCATTATAATTCCCCGCGCTGGAACCAGCCCTTCGTGGCGATCAACTGCGCGGCCATTCCCCGCGATCTGCTCGAAAGCGAGCTGTTCGGCCATGAGAAAGGCGCCTTCACCGGCGCCCTGGAGCGGCGCATCGGCAAGTTCGAGCTGGCCGAGGGCGGCACGCTGTTTCTCGATGAAGTGGGCGATATTCCCGTGGAGCTGCAGACCAAACTGCTCCGCGTTTTGCAGGATCGCGAGTACAGCCGCGTCGGCGGGCGCGAAGTATTGACCGCGAATGTGCGCATCCTGGCGGCGACCAACCAGGACCTGGAGAAAGCGGTCAAAGAAAAACGCTTTCGAGAAGATCTCTACTTCCGGCTCAAGGTGATCCCGATCTACCTGCCGCCGCTGCGCGAGCGCAGGGGGGATATCGCGCTCCTGATCAGTTATTTCATCGACAAGATCAACCGCGAGATGGGCATTCAGATCTCCGGGGTCTCTCCCGACGCGCAGAAACTGCTCGAAGAGCATACTTGGCCGGGCAACGTCCGCGAGTTGGAAAACACGCTGATCCGCGCCGCCGTGCTTTCCTCCGGGCCGATCCTGTTTCCCAAGGATTTTAGCTTGCAAAACAAACCGGCGGCCACGACTCTTGAGGTCGAGCAACTGTCCCTTGAAGAGATCATCCGGCACAAGCTCGAAGACTACTTTCGCCGCACCGAAGGCGTCGACGTCGACAATCTTTATTCGCTGGTGATCGAGCGCATCGAACGGCCGCTGATCGAATTGACGCTCAAAAAGACCCGCGGCAACCAGATCCGCGCCGCGCAGATCCTCGGCATTAACCGCAACACCCTGCGCAAAAAGATCACCGACCTGCGCATCGAGCTCAAGAAAGAGAGCTCGTGAGAACCTCATGTCCCCGCTTATTCTCCCGCCCCTCTACGCGATTCTTGATCCCGAGCAAACCAAGGGACGCAACCCCGAGGCCGTCCTGCGCCAGCTCTTGGAAGGCGGAGCGAAAATCATTCAACTACGTGCAAAGGCCATGGCGCCCAGGGACTTCCTCCAACTCGCCCGCAGCGCGCGCAGCCTGTCCAGGTCCCGCGACTGCCGCCTCATCATCAACGACCGGGCGGATATCGCGCTCGCCTGCGACGCCGACGGCGTTCACCTCGGACAAGAGGACCTGCCGCTTCATGCCGCGCGAAAAATCATCGGACAAAAACTCATCGGCATATCGACCCACGATGTCGATCAAGCCAAAGAAGCCGAGCGCGCCGGCGCCGACTACATCGGCTTCGGCCCGATGTTCGGGACGATGACGAAGGCCACCGGCTACGCCGCGCGCGGCGTGGAAATGCTCCGGCCAATCCGATCCGCGGTAAAACTCCCCATCGTCGCCATTGGCGGCATCAAAGAAGAAAACGTCCAAGAAGTCTGGCGCGCCGGCGCCGACTCCGCCGCGATCATCAGCGACATCCTGGGCGCAGAAGACGTGACGGCAAAAACCAAACGGATTCTCGCTCTGCATTCAGCACCATGAGGACCCCACTGGAGTGCACGTTCGATACGAACAGGAGTGAAAACGTTGAGGCGGTTTTAGTACAGCCGGTCCATAAAGCCGCTCTCATCGAGTTTTTTGCAGACGCTCATATCGACCACATTTTCAGGCTTTAGTTGCGATGCCTTGGGGTTGAGGCCGTGCTGGGCCATGAGCTTGAGCACTGTGGCGACCCCCTCAAGCGTAGGGCAAGGCTTGCGGGGGAGCACCTGGCGAAGATCTTGATACGCTTTTTCGACGCGGTCCGGTTTGCCGAGTCGCAAAAACTTATCGATGGTTTTCTCCACGGCCGTCTTGTTGGAGGGATTGCGGATGAACGCAACGGCTTCAACGATCGCCTTGGCGATATTCTCCACCAGTTCGGGTTCTGATTTCATCAGAGCGCGCGAAATCACGAGCCCTGCGGATTGAAACGGGATATTCTCCTTGCCGATGTCTAAAAGAACGCGGTAGCCTTCGGAGGTGAGCAGCTGGCCCAACTCGGGTGAAAGGCTCGCGGCCTCAACGTTGCCGGCGCGAAGCGCAGC